>JAHDFG010000069.1 GCA_020628265.1 Pseudooctadecabacter sp.
GTCACTCAGGCAGTTTTGCCATCCGCAGATAGGGCAGTTTGGTCTCGATCGAACCATACTTCGCAATCGCATCTTCATCAGACACGGCCACAGGAACCACCACGTCCTGACCCACCTGCCAGTTCGCAGGTGTTGCCACGTTCTCGCGGGCAGACGTTTGCAACGCATCCAGCGCGCGCAGCACTTCGGCGAAGTTGCGACCAACAGTCATCGGATAGGTCATCGACAGTTTAAGTTTCTTGTCGGGTCCGATGATGAACACCACACGCACGGTCGCAGAATCGGCAGGTGTCCGGCCATCTGGCAACACCGCTTCCGCGGGCAGCATGTCGAACGCTTTGGCCATTTCCAACCCGTCGTCCGCGACAATCGCGAAGTTCGGCTCGGCACCACCAACAGCTGCGATGTCGCGCTTCCACTTTACGTGATCCTCGACTCCGTCCACAGAAACGCCCAACACCTTGGTGCCACGTGCCTTCCATTCATGGGCAAGCTGCGCAACGGCACCGAATTCGGTTGTGCAAACCGGCGTAAAATCTTTCGGATGGCTGAAAATGATGGCCCAGCTGTCGCCGATCCAATCGTGAAGGCTGATCGTGCCCTGATCTGTTTCGACGGTCAAATCAGGGATCGTGTCGTTGATGCGTAAACCCATGTCGGGACTCCTTCTTGTCAGCGTTGCATCATCATATATGTCTGGGCGACACACAGTTCCAGCAGGGACAAGATTGGCAGGGAGACGCCACAATGCTTGAGAAACGCAATTTCTACATCAATGGCGCGTGGGTCGCGCCCGCGAAGGCCAATGATTTTGAGGTCATTGATCCCTCCACCGAAGAGCCCTGTGCTGTTATCTCATTGGGTGATCAGGCGGACACAGACGCCGCTGTCGCTGCAGCGAAGGCCGCCTTTGCCGATTGGGCCTTCGTCGACAAATCCGAGAAAATGGCCCTGCTGAAAAAGCTGCTTGAGGTCTACAACGACCGCCAGGAAGAAATGGCACAGGCCATGTCCATGGAAATGGGCGCGCCGATCTCCATGTCGCGCGTCAATCAGGTGGGCGCGGGTTCGTGGCACCTCGAAGGGTTCCTAAAGGCGTTCGAGGGCATGTCGTTCGAGCGGGATTACACCTCCACCGAAAAGACCCTTCTTGAACCCATTGGCGTTTGCGCCCTGATCACGCCTTGGAACTGGCCGATGAACCAGATTGTCCTGAAGGCGGTCCCGGCCATTGCGGTGGGCTGCACGACGGTGCTGAAACCCTCCGAAATCGCACCGCTATCCGGCTTGCTGTTTGCAGAATTCATGGATGAGGCGGGCTTCCCTGCCGGCGTCTTCAACCTTGTGAACGGCGACGGGCCCGGAGTTGGTTCTCAATTGTCGGCGCATCCTGACGTGGACATGGTGTCCTTCACTGGCTCGTCCCGTGCCGGCAAGCTGATCTCGAAGGCGGCCGCCGACACCTTGAAGCGCGTCTCGCTTGAGTTGGGCGGCAAAGGGGCCAACATCATCTTTGCCGACGCGGGCGCCAAGGGCGTGGAATATGGTGCGTCGCGTTGTTTCCGCAACTCGGGCCAGTCCTGCAACGCACCGACACGGATGCTGGTCGAAAGCAGCTTTTATGACGAGGCTGTCGAAATCGCGACACGGGTCGCAAATGAAACCCACGTGGGTCCTGCCTCGGAAGAGGGCCAGCACATCGGTCCCGTCGTGTCCAAAGCGCAATACGACAAGATCCAAGGGCTGATCGAGGTCGGCATGGGCGAAGGCCGCCTGACGGCTGGTGGTCTTGGCCGCCCTGACGGGCTGAACCGTGGCTACTACGTGAAACCCACCGTCATTGCCGATGTAACCAACGACATGACCATCGCCCGCGAAGAGGTCTTCGGCCCCGTGCTGTCCGTGATGAAGTTCGACACCATCGACGAGGCCATCGCGATTGCCAACGACACAGACTACGGCCTGACGAACTACATCCAGACCCCTGACGATGAAAAGCGGCACTACGTGGCGCGGCGTCTGAGGTCCGGCATGGTGGAAACCAACGGCCAAGGCTTTGCGCAGGGCTCCCCCTTTGGTGGATACAAGCAGTCCGGCAATGGCCGTGAGGGAGGCATGTACGGGCTGGAGGAATTCCTTGAGGTGAAGGCCGTTTCCGGCTGGAGCTAGACTTGAAACTCGGGCGCGGATAGGAACCCAACATGTCCGCGCCCTCTCGTTTCATCCCCATCACAGTGCACAAACGGGACGAGTTCTCTGAAACCATCTCGGGCCACTTGGAAAACGCACCAGAGACCAAACTCGTCTTGCGCAAACTGGATGGCGTGCCGTGGTGGGCCAAGCCCATCGCGGGTTTTTTGGCACGGCGCGAAACGCGCGCGTTGCGGGTCGTAACAGGTATCGCAGGCACCCCCGATCTGATCAGAGAAGACCGCACGGGCATCCTGCGCAGTTGGTCCGAGGGGATGCCGCTGAACCTGTCTAAGCCCGCCGATCCTGCGTTCTACAAAGACGCCAAACGCATCCTTCGGGACATGCGGCAGCGCAATGTCACCCACAACGATCTGGCCAAACCGCAGAACTGGCTTCAGGGGCCGGACGGGCTGGCCCAAGTGATCGACTTTCAACTGGCATCGGTTCATCGCAAACGCGGCTGGTTGTTTCGCACCATGGCCTATGAGGACTTACGCCACCTCATCAAACAAAAGCGTCGGTACGCGCCTCATCTTCTGACGGCCACCGAACAACGCATGCTTGCGCGTAAGTCGTTGCCGACCCGTATTTGGATGGCGACGGGCAAACGGCTCTATAACGGGATCACGCGCGGGCTGTTCAAATGGTCGGACGGTGAAGGGACGGGCAACCGGATTGCCACCGAAGGCGACGCGATCCGCGCTGATTTGCTGCGAAACCCGCGTGTGAAGGCGGTTGAGCTCAGCCCCTTTGCGCTGCCCGCGAAGGGCAGTGGCATCTATGCGTTCGTTCAAACCGATCTGGATGCGGCGGCTGCGCGGGCGTTGATCCCCGAGGCGCGTGTTGAACTGATCCAGCCCGTGACCACGCTGCCACGCACCGACGTGGCCGAACTGATTGCCATGAACCGTCTGGACGAGTTGGAACAACTGCTGGCACAAGAACCCGACTTGCGGCCGACGACGGAGCCGATTGTGCGGGACCGCCTGAACCTGACGGACAGGCGGCTCGACGGGATCTAGAACGGGGCTTTCGCCCGAAACCGCACGCCCTCGCCCCCATCGGGATGACGCAGGCGCAATTCTTCGGAATGGAGCATCAAGCGCGGATGATCGAGGGCCGCCCCCGTGGCGTAAAACGGGTCCCCAAGGATCGGATGGCCCAGTGCCAGCATATGCACCCGCAACTGGTGGCTGCGGCCCGTTTTGGGGAACATCCGCACACGGCTTTCGGTATCGCTGGCCTTCAGCACCCGCCAATCGGTCACGGCAGGTTTGCCCGTTTCATGGCACACCTTCTGTAGGGGCCTGTTCGGCCAATCGACAATCAGGGGCAGATCGACAGTGCCTGTCTTGGGTTCCAACCGCCCTGCAACGCGGGCCACATAGGTTTTCTTGGTCTGGCGCTTTTCGAATTGCAGTCCAAGGTGGCGCTGCGCGTGAGGGGTCAGGGCAAAGACCATCACGCCGGAGGTATCCCGATCCAGCCGATGCACCAAAAGGGCCTGCGGAAAAACATCCTGCACCCGCGTGATCAGGCAATCGGCCAGATGCTCCCCCTTGCCAGGGACACTTAGCAGGCCTGTCGGCTTGTTGACGATCAGGATTTCATGGTCGTCATGCAGGATCTCAAGGGGATCTTGGGGCGGGTTATATTCACTGGACATGGGCGACTTCTACGCCCGTCGCATGCCCCGCACCAGTGCAACGGTATAGATAACCAATGCGGCCCAGATCAGCGGGAAGGCCAGCATACGGGCGCGGTCGACCTCTTCTCCGAAGACGAACACGGCCTGCAGCAGGATCATCGTCGGCGCGATGTATTGCAGGATCGCAATGGTGCTCAAGCGGGTCAGCTTCGCGCCGTTGGCGTAGAACATCAGCGGAATGGCAGTCACCGCCCCACAGCCGATCAACAGCAGCGTCGTGGTCCAATCCCCGCCAAAGCTGTTTTGCCCTTGGGACGACAGATAAATCAGATAGCCCAGCGCGGGGATTGCGAGGATCAGCACCTCAAGCAGGAAGCCCTGATTGGGGCCGATCGGCAGGCTCTTTTTGAAGTAAGCGTAAAACCCCCATGAGGTCATCAAACCGATGGGTATCCACGGCGGACGGGCGGCATCCAGAAACAGGATCAGCACGGCAACAGCGGCAAGGCCCACGGCGACCGTCTGTGCGCGGGTCAGACGTTCCCCCAAAAGAACCGCGGCCAGCAGCATCGAAAAGAGCGGGTTGATGTAGTAGCCGAGCGCCCCGTCCAGCGCCCGATCCGTCGCGATGGCGTAGACGTAAAGCCCCCAGTTGACCGAAATCAGCGCGGCTGTGACACATCCCATTGCAAGCGCACGTGGATCGCGGAGGATGCGCAAGAGGTCACCGAAACGCCTGCGCACTAGAAGGGCTAGCCCGACCACAGGGATCGACCACAAAACGCGATGCACGATAACCTCAGCCACCGGCACGTGGTCCAGTGCCTTGAGGTACATCGGCAGAAAGCCCCAAAGGACGTAGGCCGAGATGGCGTAGGTCAGACCTTTGGGTGTGTCGCCCTGTGTTGCAGCTGGATTGGACATTGCGCCACTAGCGCACGTTCATCCCCTCAGGCCAACCCGAAGGTTGATGAAAAGTTGTGATACCAGACATCACTTGCCGCGCTTGCCCGTCACACTTTGACTCGCTCCGACTTCGGATCATACATCGGCTTCAACGAGGCCTCTGCCTTCACCCGCGTACCCATCACGTCAATCTCGTAAGTGGACGCCAGAACATCCGCCGCGGCCTCACCTTTGCACGGCACATAGCCAAGGCCCATGGCCCCACCCAAAGCGTGACCGTATGCGCCCGACGACAGATATCCCACGATCTCACCATCCCGCAGGATCGGTTCGTTGTGGTACAGCAGCGGCTCGGCATCGGTCAGCTTGAACTGGAGCAAACGGTTCTCAAGTCCCGTTTCCTGTTTGCGCAGGATGCCTTCGCGTCCAATGTAATTCGGCTTGTCCTTCTTCACCGCAAAGCCAAGGCCCGCCTCCATCACGTGGTCTTCGCAGGTGATGTCATGGCCAAAGTGGCGGAAGCCTTTCTCGATCCGGCAGGTGTCCATCATGTGCATCCCGCAGAGCGTCAGGCCATGGTCCTGACCGGCTTCATAAAGCGTCTCGAACACGTGGCCAGCCTGATCGGCAGAGACATAAATCTCCCACCCCAATTCACCGACGTAGGTCACGCGGTGTGCGCGGGCGACGCCCATCCCGATCTCGATCTCTTGCGCGGTACCGAAGGGGTTCGTGGCATTGGCGAAATCGTTGGGTGAGACGGCCTGCAACAGATCGCGGGACTTTGGCCCCATGATCGCCAGCACGCCCTCACCCGCTGTCACGTCCGTAATGACCACGTTGAAGTCACCCTTGTGGCGTTCCATCCACGTCTGATCAGCAAGCCGTGTGGCGGCCGGGGTGACGACCAGATAGGCTACTTCGGACAGGCGGGTGACGGTCACGTCCGCCTCGATCCCCGCGGCCTCATTCAGGAACTGGGTGTAGACGATCTTGCCCACGGGGCAGGAATAATCACCGCCACCGACGTAGTTCATAAAAGCCTCGGCATCGGGGCCCTCGACACGAATTTTGCCGAAGGACGACATATCGTACATGCCAACACCTGAGCGCACGGCGAGGTGTTCCTCGCGCACGTTGTCAAAGAAGTTCTGCCGCTTCCACGAGTATTCGTACTCCGGCGTCTGACCGTTTCTCGCGAACCAGTTAGCGCGTTCCCAACCTGACAGTTCGCCCATGACGGCACCCTTTTCGACAAGGTGATGATGGAACGGCGTTCGCCGGACACCCCGTGCCGTGGCCTTCTGCCGGTAGGGATAATGGTCCGCATACAGCAGCCCCAACGTTTCCTTGGACCGCTCCATCAGGAAGTGCTTATTGCCCATGAAGGGCTGCATCCGGCTGATGTCGACGTCGCCCAGATCAAACGGCTTTTCGCCGCTGTCCATCCATTGCGACAGCGCCATGCCCGCGCCACCGGCGGACTGAATGCCAATGGAGTTGAACCCAGCCGCGACCCAGACGTTGTCCATCTCGGGACATAGGCCCAGATGGTAGGCGTCATCCGGCGTGAAGCTTTCCGGGCCGTTGAAGAAGGTATGAATGCCGGCTTCGGCCAGCATCGGCAGGCGCTCGCAGGCCGCTTCAAGGATCGGTTCGAAATGGTCGAAGTCCTCGGGCAACTGATCAAATTCGAAATCTTCGGGGATCGGGCCCCATGGTTTTGCGTTGGGCTCAAACGCGCCCAGCAGCATCTTGCCCGCGTCCTCTTTGTAATAGGCGCATTCGTCAGGCACGCGAAGCACCGGCAGCTGGGTCAGGCCCTCAATCGCCTCGGTCACGATGTAGAAGTGCTCGCAGGCCTGAAGGGGAACGTTGGTGCCCAGCATCTGGCCAACCTCACGGCCCCACATGCCGCCGCAGTTCACCACGTGATCGCAGGCAATCGTACCCTGCCCTGTCGCGTCTTCCCAATGGACGCCTGTAATCCGGCGGCCTTCGCGCACCACGCCAGTCGCCTTCACCCGTTCCTTAACGACCGCACCGCGTTGCCGCGCGCCTTTGGCCAAGGCCAAGGCGATGTTGGCCGGATCGCCCTGACCGTCCAGCGGCAGGTACACGCCACCGACAACACCATCGATGTTCAGATGTTCGTACTTGGCCTTCACCTCTTGCGGTGAAATCTCCTCAACCTCGACACCAAAGGCACGGGCCATCGCCGCCTGACGGTAGATTTCTTCCTTGCGCTCTTCGGTCAGGGCCACAGTGATCGACCCGCAGCGTTTGAAACCGGTGGCGACGCCTGTTTCCTCTTCCAAAGTGCCGTAGAGTTCCTGGCTGTACTTGGCGAGCTTCGTCATGTTCTGCGTCGCCCGAAGCTGTGCAATCAGCCCCGCCGCGTGCCACGTGGTGCCAGACGTCAGCTGCTTGCGCTCCAGCAGGACCACATCAGTCCAGCCCTGCTTCGTCAGGTGATAGGCGACCGAACAGCCGACAACGCCGCCACCGATGATGACGACACGCGCTTTGTTAGGAAGATCAGCCATTCAAACGCTCCTTCAGGAATTGAAATGCGCGGACAGGGCCGCGATGTGATCAGGGCCGACCTCGCAGCAGCCGCCGATCAGGGTGGCGCCGCTTTCGGCCCAACCCTTGGCGAAGGTCAGATAGGCAGCAGGGTCAAGGTCCGTGCGGGCCTTCAGCAGGTCAACCGTCGCATCGTTGTTGTTGAAGTTGTCATGGATACCCGTGAACCCGTTGGCGTAGGCACCCAAAGGGATGTCCACCCCTGCCAAATGCGGCAGCGCTTGCGAGACGGCTTCGGGGACCGAGCAGTTGACGAGCAAGGCGGCGGGCCTGAATTCGTCGACCAAGGTCAAGACATCAGCCACCGGTTCACCAGAGCGCAGCTTGGACCCGTCTGCATCACTAACCGATACGGCCAGCCAAACGGGGACATCGACATCCGCCGTGCCCATCAAAGCGCCCCGCGCCTCATCGACCGAGGACATGGTTTCCAACAGGATGCCATCCACCAAAGGCGCCTGCATCGCGGCCATCTCGGCAAACATGACAGCCGCCCGTTCAGACGGCGGGGCCAGATGCGGCTGGTAGGAATACCCCAAGGGGCTGAGGGATGAGAACACCAGACCGGACCCGTGGGCATCCCGCGCGGCACAAGCGATTTCGCAGGCGAGGGTCTGCAATTCCTGCATCCGCCCGCCCAAGTCGAAGTGTTCCAACCGGTCGGGGCGCAACGAATAGGTGTTGGCCGTAGCTATTTGCGCGCCGGCTGCAAAGAAATCGGCATGCACCTGACGCACCAATTGTGGGTCATCAAGCAGGGCCTGCAGGCTCCATTTGGGCGTGGCATTTCCGGTACGACGGATCAATTCCTGACCGAGCCCACCATCCAGAACAGTTACATCTGTCATCATCATCTCCTCTAGGCGGAGCAGAGTCTCGTAGAGACTTTGTTACGCCCGAATACGTTCGTTTTTTGGGTCCCACATGGGCGCGTCGGTCTGCACCACCGCCTTGCGGCGCGTGCCGTAAACGTCGATCTCAAGCTCGGTGCCTTCGGCCAGATAATCTGCCTGCAACATGCCCAGCGCGATGCACTGGTTTGTCCGGTAGCCCATAGCGCAGGACGTGACCTCCCCCACAATCGATCCGTTCGACCAGACCGGTGCCATATAGGGCGCGTCCTGATCGCCGGCTTCCATGACCATGGTGGCAAAGCCCTTCTTGCGGCCCTGCTGCATCTCATTGAGAAGTGCGGCTTTGCCGGGGAAGTCGACCTCTTTGTCGAGTTTCACGAAACGGTCGAGGCCGCCCTCAAGCAGAGAGTAGTCAGTCGACAAATCGCCCTTCCACGCGCGGTAGCCTTTCTCAACCCGCATGGAGTTCAGGGCGTACATCCCGAACGGGGTCACACCGGCGTCTGCCAAGGCATCCCAGATGGCGGGCATCGCATCGGGTGCCGCATGGATTTCCCAGCCGAGCTCGCCCGCGAAGGACACCCGTAACAACGCACATTTTTCACTCGCAACAGTGCCGTCCATCAGTACGGACAACCAAGGCGCCGACAGATCGTGCCCTTCGGTCAATGGTGCGAGGATGTCACGCGCCTTTGGCCCTGTGACGAGTAGGCATTCCGCTTCGGTCGTGTTGTCCGTCACTTCAATGCCTTCGGGTGCCTTACGCCAGAAAATCTCAAAGTCGTGCCATTGGGCTGTCGCCGCGGTGATGAGGCCCACCTCATCGTCCGAATGCACCATTACGGAGGTCTCCGTCAGGATGCGGCCACGACTGTCGGGGAAGTAGGCCAGCGACACACGACCGGGTTTCGGCAGGCGTGAGGCGGTCAGGCTGTCGACGAAGTCCTTAGCCCCCGGGCCTTCGATCTTGTAGCGGCTGAAGCCGGTGATCGGCAGCATCCCGCAGCCGTTGGTGACGGCCTCGACCTCGCGCTTGATCGCGGCTTCCCATGGGCCGGACCGATCCCATGTCTGGGTGGTTTCCTCGGACGTGTCGTCCCCGTCTTTGGCAAACCAGTTCGCACGTTCCCAGCCGTTGTAGGCCCCGAATTGCGCACCGGCATCTGCAAGGCGACTGTGGAGGGTCGAGTGCTTCTTGTCGCGCCCTGCAGGCCATTCGTGATGCGGGA
>JAHDFG010000070.1:0-3861 GCA_020628265.1 Pseudooctadecabacter sp.
CGTGATGTCGTCTTGAGGGTCGGCCATAGTGCTGACAGATGTAGGCACCTGCAAAGGGCATGTTGCGGGCCACCTTAAAGCCAGCACTGGCGAATGCCGCCTCGACCTGTTCCACCACCGAAGACGCAGCGGCCGCGCCGAACCGGTCGCCCAAAACCACATCAGGACGCGCGGCGCCTGGCGGGCCGACGTTTTCTAGTGCTTCATGGGGCATTGAATGGCAGTCAATCAGTATAGCTTCACCGAACGATTCATGGGCCTCGTCCAGAAGGGTTTGCAGTGTGTCGTGATAAGGCCGCCAGACGTTCGAAATCCGGTCATGAGCCTCATGCAAGGAGAGTTTGCCCCGATAAATCGCCCGTCCGTTGGACACCACGCGGGGGATCACGCCAAGACCGCTTGCGATGCGCGGATTATGGGCATGCCGCCTGACACCTTCGATCACCGCCGGATCAAGCTCCTCAGGGCCGCGGTTCAGGTCCAGATAGGCACGCGGCGCCTGTGCCAGAAGCAACGGCGCACCGTGATCTACCGCACCTGCAAAGAGATCATCAACAAAAGCATCCTCGGACGAGCGGACTTCACGCTCGTTCAAAATGGCCTGTCGAAGGAATTCCGCGGGATACCGGCGGCCCGAATGGGGGGAGGCAAAAACGACAGAAGTCGTGCGCGCCTTGGGGCGCTGCAACAGGTAGGACCGGTTTTCCGCTGCTGTGCTCATCTCTTGACCTCTATGAACCCAACGTAGCCCAATTTCCACATTTGCCAAAAGCCCTTGATCCCCTTCCCGACTCTTTATATAGACCGCCACACCTGACGCGCGCTTGCGCGTCCTATTCGTTTATAGGACGTGCTGCAGCTACGGGACGGACGATTAGCTCAGCGGTAGAGCACTTCGTTGACATCGAAGGGGTCACTGGTTCAATCCCAGTATCGTCCACCATGAATTCACCGCGCTTTCCGAAGCGCACGACTGTAACATCAGGCGCAATCGCCGCGCCGCGAGAAAAGGAAAAGAGCTATGAAAGTTCGCAACTCCCTCCGCTCGCTCAAGCAGCGCCACCGCGATTGCCGCGTCGTGCGCCGTAAGGGCCGGGTCTATGTGATCAACAAGACCCAGCGTCGGTTCAAAGCCCGTCAGGGCTAAGTCGCCAGACATACTGTTGCAAAGGCCGCGCCGGATTGACCGCCGCGGCCTTTTCTTTTTTGCACGCCTTGGTCGGGTTTCCCTGACCTGCACGGCAATTGCACGAAAACAATCTGGCCTCAAAGCGCCCCCGCGCATACGCTGGTGGCAATTCCAACGGAGGTCACGATGTTTAAATCCTTTTCAATGATTGCCTCAACGAGCTTGTTTGCTCTCGCGGCGCTGCCGGCTGCCGCTCAAAACGAAAACCTGTGTGGTGGCGCCGGAAGCAATGGCCAATGGCTCGGCGGAGACGAAGCCGCCTCGGACTTGTCCACCGCACCGTCCTACGTGGAACAGATGGCCCTTGTGCTGTTGCGCAACGAATACGTCGGGCTGTTCACCGTTTCGGAGGCCGGCGACTACCGGATCGAGGCCGAGGGCCGCGGTGGTGGCGACACGGTGATCGACGTCCGCAATGCAGCAGGTGAGTTCGTGGCCTCTGACGACGACAGCGGCGGCAATGCCGCCAGCCGCGCGGAAACCTATCTGGAGCCTGGCACCTATTGCGTCTCGATGCGCAGCTTTGACGGCTCCCCCCTCACAGGATTCGTGCGGGCGGGCCGGATCGACACCGAGGCGCTGACCGAGGGCTTCGCGATCGATGACCAGGTCACCCCAGGCGGCGGAGAGTGCAATCTGGCCGCGGCACAACCTCTGACACTCGGCCAGCCGGTCGCCAACAGTTTTGATGCGCAAAGCATGTACAGCCTGCAGCTGGATGCCCCCGCTGCGATCTCTTTGACGGCTGAAAACGAAGACGCGGACCCGATCCTGACGTTGTTTGACCCCAACGGGAACTGGATCGCGGAGAACGACGACTTTGACGGTTTGAACAGCCGTATCGATATGTCTGACCCGCTGCCTGCAGGAACCTATTGCATCGGGCTGGATCTTTATGGCGACCCCAGCGTCCCGATCACCGTGACGGCCAAGGCCTATGACCCGCAAGAGGTTTTGCTGAACCTCTATGCCCGCGGCGACGCAAGCCCGCCGCTTGACGGGTCTTACCCCGTCAACCAGTTGGGAGAGCTGCAGACCCGTCTGCGCGAAGACCTGAACGTGGGCGGAGATGCGATCTGGTATGCCTTTGACATCTATGAAGGCGGCTTGGTTCTGGTCGAGGCGATTGCCCAGGGTCAGGGTGACCCTGTCCTGACCATGTATGACGATCTGGGTCGTCAGGTTGGCTACAACGACGACAGTGACGGGACCCTGAATTCACTCCTGACCGTACGCGTGCAGCCAGGCACCTACCTTGTCGCGGTCCGGCAGCTGGACAACAGCACCCAAGGGTTCATTCGCATGGTGTTCGAACGCTACGTGCCCGCACGGCCCTAATCTATTTTCGAATTGGCTGCGCCAATCCGATCCGGGCGCGCGTGCCGCGCGCCCGGATTTGGATATTTATGAGCCAAAGAAACGGGGGGCTGCGCACCTATCGTATACCGCGTGCGGGCTGAACGTGACTCAATTCCTGATGGTGAAGTTGATCGAACCTGTCAGCAGCGTCACCGCCGTTTGCTGGTCAACAAAACCTGTGGCCGGAATGTCCCGCGCGTCCTGATAGACCGCGATGGCGCGGCGCGTGTCCTCGTCGATCACGCCGTCCAGACGACCCGGATCCAAGCCGATGTCCCGCAATCGCAATTCCAGAAGCTGAGCGCGGACGCCGGACAATTGTAGCCGAGCCTCCTCCGCGCGCGCGCGTTCTATTTCGGAGGCAGATGTCTCCGCCTCGGTCAGTTCAGCAATGCGCGTGCGGGCCATGTCAGCGTATAGCCCGCCGGAGAACGAGGCGAGGTATTCCTGATAGGCAACAACCGTGTTCGCATCTTCGGCACGGGCCCAAGCCGCACGATCTTCGGCGTCAGTTGCAGACTGCCGTCTTTCTTCGATTTCCCCCAGACGCGCGCGGGCGATGTTGGCGAACAGGCCTTCGGGATAGCGGTCCAGATAGGCGCGGTAGCCTGGTTCGTCGCCGCGACCGCCCGTCTCGGACCAATAGCTGCGATCAAGCGCTTCGGCCTGTTGGCGCGCGCGAGCCTCTTCGGCGTCAATCTCTGCCTGACGGCGCGCGGCCTGCGCATCAAGCAGGTTGATCTGGCCTTGGGTCATATAGGACGTCTGTGGAAAGCCGTTTGATTGTTGCCAGTTCGTGATCGCCCCGCGTGAACCAGGGCCAAAGATACCGTCAACACCGCGGGTGTTGTAGTTGAGCAAGGTCAGGTTTGACTGGATGTCGCGCCGGTCCGACCGGCTGAGGCCCAGCGCCTCCTCGGCCAGACGGGCATCGCGGTTGGGCTCGGAGAGGATCGCCTCGATCTGCTCTTCGGCGACATCGACAAAACGGCCTTCGGGGAAGCGGGCGAGATAGCGGCGGTAAGCCTCTACGGTGTCGGCGGTGGTCGCTTCGTCCCATAGTTCGGCCTCGGCCGTAAGGTCATCTTCGGTCGGCGTGATTGGCTCTGCCGGTGTCTCGATGATCACCTCACCCGGCATCAGGACCCAATCAGGTGGCAGATAGCCGTCGATTTCGAGGTCGGGATCAGAGAGGAGCCGTTCGCCGATGACGGCTTCCGGCTCGGTCAGGGGGCCGTCGAGCAGATCGGACGCAGCACCGGGCGTTGTCCGGATCAAGGTCACACCTTGAGGAAGAGCAACCTCCCCGATCC
>JAHDFG010000070.1:3961-9319 GCA_020628265.1 Pseudooctadecabacter sp.
CCGGGCGTTGTCCGGATCAAGGTCACACCTTGAGGAAGAGCAACCTCCCCGATCCCAGCTTGCAGGGCCGACCCATCCATATCCAGATCATCTGGATCGGCCTGCCCCAACAAGAGCAGCGCCTTACCTTGACGTGCGGACAGGATGCGTACCAGACTGTCAACGGACAGCCCTACCTCGTCGACCGTAAACAGGTCCGGCGTCGTCGCTTCCGCCGTCAAGAGCCATGTGCGCGTTCCGTCGGTGACAAAGTGCCCTGTCAAAGCGACCAAGAGCCGGTCCGCATCAACCAGATCCGCCTGAAACGCGGCGGCGAGGTCCTTGACCGCGTCCACCCGACCGTTGGACCGCGCTGCAACGACAAAACCCAGACCTTCCAGATCAGTGCGGGCAGACAGAATATCGTCTGCACCCCGAACACGATCCAGTTGCTCATACCGTTCCTGACCCAGCAAAAGCGCTGCGTCTTGCGCGGCAGCTGGACTTGCCAGCAGAGAGGTGGACAGCAGGAGGGAGCTCAGAATACGGGACGGCATGGCGGGTCCTTTCGTTGACATGCTACGATTTTGGGGTAGGCCTGCGCGCTATCCAATATCACCGCGACGGAACGCGGCATTGCATTTAAACGTTATCTTGGCGATCTGAGTTCCACACGCAAGACACCGGTTGTTTCAATGCCCTACACCGCCGACTTTTCGCCAGACGCTCTGGAAGCGCGCATCACTGTCCATGAGGCCGCGCAGATCATCGAAATCGACTTCACCGGATTGCGGTTCGAAACGACGACGGACGTGAACGCGTTCTACGATTTTGTCGAAGCGCGGATTGGCGAAACCGGAGAGCCGCTGTGGTTCTTTATGGTCAACACCCAAGATTACCGTGTCGACAGCGACGCATGGTTTGCCTTTACCCGCAGGGGGCGTGATCTGAACGAAGGGCACGGAATGAAGACCGTGCGCTATGATGCGGACCCCGCCACGCTGAAACAGATCGCGTTGGCCAAAGGCACCGACCGCGAGAACCCGAACCTCTTCGGGTCTCGGGAGGAGGCACTGACGCATCTGAAGTCCCTGCCGTCCAAACGGCGTGAACGTCTGGCCCATGCCCCGAACTTCACCAAGGAAGTCTTCCTACGGCGGCTGCATTTCGACCATGACGCAGGCATTCTTGAGGTTGATCTAAGCGGCATGGACATCCAGCACAGCCGCGACGTGAACGATCTGCACAACTGGACCGAAGAGGCCATTCGCGCGACGCGGCACAAGTGGTGGCTGGTGTTCAACTACGAAGGCACGCGTATCCAGTCGGCCGCTTGGGTGCAGTTCTCACTCCGGTCCGAAGAATTCAACAAGACCTATTCGATGGGCTCTGTCCGCTACGCCATGGGGTCGGAAACCGAGGCCGACAAACGCCTGCGCTACGAAGCAAAGACAACCCGTCCCAACATCCGCAACACGAGAGAGGAAGCCATCGAACGGCTTGAGGAAATGCGCGCGGAATATGCGGCGGCCAAGGGTTAGGCGCGCAACCGGCGTACTACGGCACTGGCAAAGGTCAGGCACAGGAACGCGGACAGGAAGGCTGGCAAACCGAGCAATCCGGTGATGACCGCCACTTCTGTCAGGTTCTGGTTGATCGGGCGCCCTATCTCATCCCAAAGCAACCAACCCCAAAACGCCGTCGGGCATGCCATGATCAGCGTCATACCGATATCCATTCGGCCAAGGGTGCCGTCGCGCAGGCGCGGCAGATAGACCAATGCCAGAAACGGCGTCAGCGCGAGGGCGAGCATAGCCCCCACAAAAAGCACCATCTCGGGGTCGCGGGTGATGCCAGCGCCCATGAAAACCAACATCAGGAACGTATAGAACGCAGCGTAGGCCGCCAGCAGCCAAGCTGCGATTTTCG
This sequence comes from Pseudooctadecabacter sp., assembly GCA_020628265.1. GTDB lineage: Bacteria > Pseudomonadota > Alphaproteobacteria > Rhodobacterales > Rhodobacteraceae > Octadecabacter. The sequence continues at coordinate 5,870 of JAHDFG010000070.1, forward strand.
GGTAAAGAAGATTTGGTTGTTCTGGCATCATCTCGGGTCTTTCACGTTGAAAGGATTATGCATGGAACATCCCTGCAGAATAGGTGACGGTTGTGCAGGCCCGGTGCAGGCCGAGCGCAGGTTTGAAGAAAGGACCCCGCCATGCTGATCTGGATGCGACATGAGCCCCGCAACAACGAAGCCCGCGCGCCGCTGGTGCCCGAGGGGGCAGCACGGATGGTCGCGAAAGGCTGGCGCGTGGTGGTCGAGGACAGCCCGACGCGGTGCATCCCGACACAGGCTTACGTGGACGTTGGGTGTGAAGTTGCGGGCACTGGCGCATGGGTCGAGGCCCCTGATGATGCAATCATCCTTGGTCTGAAAGAACTGCCCGACGATGGCACACCCCTGCGTCATCGTCACATCATGTTCGGGCACGCATACAAAGGACAGGCGGCGGGGCCTGCGTTGCTGGCGCGGTTTCAAGCGGGGGGCGGGACGCTACTGGACCTCGAATATCTGGTGGATCAGACAGGCCGACGCGTCGCGGCCTTTGGCTATTGGGCGGGGTTTGCGGGGGCGGCTTTGTCGGTGATGGCTTGGGGCGCGCAACAACAGGGGAAAACGCTGGCGCGGCAAGAAGCCTACGGGTCAGCCGATGCAATGGTCGAGGCCGCACGAGACGGGATCGACGGCGTCCCCAGCGCACTCATCATCGGGGCTTTGGGCCGCGTGGGCAGCGGGGCGGCGGACCTGTGCAAACGGGTTGGAATTGATCCCATCTGTTGGGACATGGCCGAGACAGCGCACGGCGGCCCGTTTCCCGAGGTTCTGGCGACGGATATCTTCCTGAACTGCATCCTCGCCTCGCCGGACGTGCCGGTCTTTGTGCCCAAGGATGCACCGACGATGGCCCGCGCGTTGCGGGTTATCGGGGACATCGCCTGCGATCCGGACAGCGCCTACAACCCTGTGCCTGTCTATGACGAAGCTACGTCGTGGGAGGCGCCGGTGAAGCGGGTGCATGGTGATCCGGCGCTGGACGTTATGGCGATTGATAATCTGCCATCCCTGTTGCCGGTCGAAAGCACAGAAGACTTCGCAGCCCAACTACTCCCGCACCTTCTGGCGCTAGATACGGATGACACGGGCGTCTGGGGACGGGCGGACGCGACGTTCCGCGCCCACACATAAGGTGTTACTTGCCGAAGATCCGGTAGTAGGCCCAATCCGGCAGGAACTGGGACAGGCGGAACACCCACGAAAAGAGCATCGGGAAGCTCTTTTTGAAGTGGTCGGTGTTCATGTGGTCGAACATCGCCGCTGCGGCCTCATCGGGCTGCATCAGGAAGGGCATGTTGAAATCGTTCTTGTCCGTCAGACGGGTCTTGATGAAACCGGGGTTGGCGACCTGCACGTCAACGCCCGTCCTGCGCAAGTCGGCGTACATGCATTCTGCAAGTGACATCGTGGCCGCCTTGGACGCCGTGTAGCCAATGGAGCCCGGCAAGCCACGGAACCCTGTCAGGGACGATGTAATCACGATGTGGCCTTCGTCGCGGTCCACCATCGACGGGACGACCTGCCCCAGCACGCGCATGTAGCCGGTGAAGTTGATGTCAGCCATGGCGACGGCCTTGTCGGCCTCCCACGCATCCGCGCCGAAGGGCCAGTAGACCCCGGCCAACAGGACAAGCCCGTCGACCTCTCCCACAGCCTCGGCCGCGGCTTTGACGCTGTCATCATCGGAGATGTCGATGGTCTGATATGTGGCCTTACCGGGCATATCTGCCACGGCGCTGGCAAGGCTGTCCTCAGATCGCGCAGACAAGATCACTTCGGCCCCTGCGGCGCTGATCTTTTGCGCCAGTGCTTTGCCCAGACCCTCGCTCGCACCAATGAGCCAATACCGTTTACCTTGCCACGTCCGCATGTTGTCTTACTCTCCAGGTTGCAGGTTTGCTGGCCGCTTGGGCCGCATGGTGGCGACGAGTTCGGCCACCTTGATACCAAACTTCCGAAACTGCGATCGGTTCATCACATTTCCATTGGGCGTCATGTACATCCAGTCCGTGGTGGACAGAACATGGCCGCCGGCCTCATCTGTGAGCTTGATGTTGTAGTTGAGCTGAACAGCGCTGCCTTTCTGCATGCCGGAGCCGACACCGATCACGTCCGGTGCCTCGGCCTGAATGGAACCGTCATTGCCCAGCGTGAATTTCCATTCGCGGTGCTGGACGTTGCCGCTGTCATAGCGGAACTCTTCCTTCACCGTGCCGATGTTGCCATCCCAGCTGGCGACGAAATCAGCCTCAAACCGTGAGGTCACGCGGCCAGTGGGGCCGTAAATCACCCCCTCACACTCGATGGGGCCGTTGAAGACTTCCCGCATGTTGAACAAGGGACCATCGGTGTAGTCGTCGGGCGACTGCGCCATGAAGGACGCAAACCGTCCTTTCAGCAGCAGCAGGGCCAGCACGGCAAGGGCACCGAGCAGCAAAAGGATCGTGGACGTCATTTCTCAGTCCTCCAGTTTCGTGGCCATCAGCAAGGCGATTGCCACCAATTTCAGGGCCGTTGGCACCCCCGCATAGAGCACCGTCAGCATTGTCAGGGCCTCCGCTGGGTTATTCCCACCGGCGTCAAAACCGGTGCTTTCCAGCAGGGGCAGCAAAAACACCGCCGCAAAGGCGAGTGTGAATTTCGACACCAAAGACCAAAGGCCAAATCCCTGCCCCCCGTTCGGTGCTATGTAAGACATACGTTTGGCGAACAGCGCCGGGAGCAAAGTTAGATCGGCACCAATTGTCGCACCTGATAGTACGCAGATGATCGCAAAGGGGATCACATCGCCTTGGCCCAACAAAAGCGCCCAGCCGTAGACCAGCACGGCAAGCACCATGGCGGACAGCAACACGGGCTTTTCCCCATATCGGCGCGCCAGCATAGACCAGAAAGGTGCTGAGACCGCGGCGGCCATGAAGAAGACCACCAGCAACGGGCCTTCCCAGCCGTCGGCGTCAAGGCGGTGCTTGACGAAGAACAAAAACAGTGTCGAGGACACGGCGACCGGCGTGGCGTTGACCAAGGCAAGGATCAGCAGGCGGCGAGCAAGGCCGTCTTGGATGATCTGACCAATGGAGGTCGGGTCCTGCGAGGCGGGCTCGGGCGTCCATTCACGCCACATCCAAAGTGCGGCAAGCGCGGCGAGTGCGGCAAAACCCCAAGCGAACAGGCCGAAGGGCTGGTCGGAGACTTCCATCAACAAGGTCGGCGCAATCGCAGCAAGACAGACCCCGAAAAGTGCACCCGTCTCCCGCCATGCGGCAAGGCGCACGTGACCATCGGCCATGCCCTGCACCCGAGCGATGCCTTGAGCATAGAAGTTGATTGTCAGAAAACTGAAAGCAGAGAACAGACCGGTGATCGTCAGGGCGAACCACCAGACGGGATCAATCGGCGGTGCGATAG
>JAHDFG010000071.1 GCA_020628265.1 Pseudooctadecabacter sp.
TGATCCGGCGGGGGAACGAGAAGATGACGATTTCAAAGACGATGCCGCGCTTTTTTGCGGCTGCGGCCTTGGCCTTGGGCATGGTCGCCGGTGCGCAGGGCGTGCAGGCCCAGACCACGGCCTTCCGTCAGGCGGTGGCCGAAGGCGCCGCGCGGGACGAGGTGCTGGCGCAGTTCTACCGCGAGAGGAATTTCGAAGGGATCTGGACTGGGCGGGATGATGACGCGCAGGCGCGGCGCAACGCGCTGCTGACGGCGTTCTCGACGGCAGGGGATCATGGCTTGCCCGTGGCGGATTACGACCCCGCGGCTTTGATGGCGCGGTTGCAGACGGCCACGACACCGGCTGAGGTCGGTGCGATGGAGGTCGAGCTGACGCGGCTCTACCTTGATTATGCGCGCGACATACAGACGGGCATTCTGACGCCATCCCGTGTGGTGTCGGAGATCAAACGCGAGATTCCGGTGCGCGATCCGATGGTGCATCTGGTGGGGTTGAGCGGCGAAAACCCGACCTCTTATCTGGCAAGCCTGCCGCCCAGTTCCCCGGAATATGCGCGGCTGATGCGGGCCAAGATGGACCTTGAGAGGTTGATCGCGGATGGCGGTTGGGGCGCAACTGTCCCGGGTGGCAAGCTGGAGCCGGGTGACAGTGGTGCGCGGGTCGTTGCCTTGCGCGATCGTCTGGTGGCTATGGGGTTCCTTGAGCGGACCGCAACCCGCACCTACGACGCCGCGATAGAGTTGGCTGTCCGCCGGTTTCAAGATGCCTACGGGCTGACGTCGGACGGCATCGCGGGGCAGGGCACGCTGGATCAGATCAATGTGCCTGCATCGCGCCGCCTTCAACAGGTGATCGTCGCCATGGAGCGCGAACGCTGGACCAACATCGAACGGGGTGAGCGGTACATCTGGGTGAACCTCACGGATTTCTCGGCCGCGATTATGGACAACGACTCTGTGACGTTCCGCACGCGGTCCGTGATTGGCGCACGCGAAGATGACCGGCAGACGCCGGAATTCTCGGATGTGATGGATCACATGGTGATCAATCCCAGCTGGTACGTCCCGCGTTCGATCATTGTCGGGGAATATCTGCCGGCCATGCAGCGCAACCGCAATGCAGTGGGCCACATCCATGTGACCGACAGCAGGGGCAATATTGTGAACCGCGGCGCGATTGATTTCAGCCGCTACACCGCGCGGACGTTCCCGTTTGGAATGCGCCAGCCGCCCAGCAGCCGCAACGCACTTGGTCTGGTGAAGTTCATGTTCCCCAACCAGTACAACATCTATCTGCATGATACGCCGGCCAAATCCCTGTTCGGGCGTGAGGTGCGGGCGTTCAGCCACGGCTGCGTGCGCTTAAATGACCCGTTCGAGTTTGCCCATGCGCTGTTGGCTGCTCAAGAAGACGACCCCGTGGGCTTTTTCAATGGCATCCTGAACACCGGTGCAGAGCGCCGCGTCAACCTTGAACAGCCCGTTCCCGTGCATCTGGTGTACCGGACGGCCTTTACCCAGACGAATGGTCAGTTGAACTTCCGTCGTGACGTCTATGACCGCGACAGCCGCATCTGGAATGCGCTGGCAGGGCAAGGGGTGGCGGTCCGCGCCGTTGGGGGGTAAATCTGGCTCTGACAGACACCCGTCAAACTGGGGGCCGGATGCCATATCGTTTGAAAGATCTTGCAGCGTCGCTGGGGGCCGAGACCCTTGGCGACGCATCGCTTTTGGTGGATCGTCTGGCTGAGCCGTTAGAGGCGGGGCCAAACGATCTGGCCTTGGCCGTGGCCCCGAAGTTTGCCGAAGGGTTGAAGGCCTCTGCCGCGCGGGCGGCGGTGGTTTGGGCCGGTGCGGATTTGGACGAGCTGGGGCTGGACGGTGCGATTGTCGCTCCGCGCGGGCGGCTGGCGATGGCAGGCCTGACCCAGGCGATGGACGATGATCCGAGCTTTGACGGGGCAGAGGGTGTTCACCCCAGTGCTGTCATTGATCCGTCGGCAACCATCGGCGAAGGCGCGCAAATTGGCCCCTTTGTGGTGATTGGCCCAGACGTGCAGATCGGCGCGGGGGCGCGGATTGCCTCCCATGTGTCCATCGGGCGCGAGGTAGAGATTGGCGCCGACGTGCGGCTGCATGCAGGAGTTAAAATCGGGCCACGGGTTCGGATCGGCACAGGGTTCATCGCGCAGGCAGGTGTGGCCATTGGCGGGGACGGGTTTTCGTTTACGACGGCAGGTCCGTCGGGGGTCGAGCGGGCCATCCGGCAGCGCCCCGGAGTGCCGCTTGATCCGCCGGAGGACGGCACGTGGCATCGTATCCATTCGCTGGGTGGGGTCGAGATTGGCGACAACGTTGAGATCGGCGCCAATTCCACCGTAGATGCTGGCACCGTGCGGGCGACGCGCATCGGCAACGGGGTAAAGATCGACAACCTTGTGCAGGTGGGTCACAACGTAGTGCTTGGTGACGATTGTTTGCTGTGCGCTCAGGCGGCGGTGGCCGGATCATCGGTGCTGGGGCCGCGCGTCATCCTTGGGGGCAAGGCAGGCGTTGCCGACAACCTGACGATCGGCCGCGACGTTGTCGCGGGGGGCGGTGCGGTGATCCTGTCCTCTGTGCCGGACGGGATCTTTGTGGCGGGCCATCCGGCCCAGCCCAGCCATGAACATCGCGCGGTCCTGAAGGCATTGCGACGCTTGGTTAAAGGCCCGAACCTGCAATAGTGGTTCCAAAAATCGACCCTGCGCACTACATCAGGGGAAAGATCAGAAGGCCCAAGGGTAAATTCGCATGAGCATCGCATCGCAAGTCACCGAAATCATTGCGGAACAGGCGCTTTTAGACGCATCGGACGTCACCCCTGATAAATCCTTGGAAGACCTCGGCATTGACAGCCTTGGTCTGGTGGAGAGCATTTTTGCCATCGAAGAGGCTTTTGACATCTCGGTGCCGTTCAATGCGAACAACCCAACCGAAAGCGAGTTTGATATTTCGTCCGTTAGGGCAATCATCACTGCGGTAGAGCAACTGGTGAAGGACCAATCGTGAGACGGGTTGTCATCACCGGCGCGGGGACGATCAACGCGCTGGGGCACGATGTTCCTACAACATTGGAGGCCATGCGCGAAGGGCGTTGTGGGATCGGGCCGCTTGATATCCGCGATGTGGACCGCCTCGCCGTTAAGATCGGCGGGCAGGTGACGGGCTATGACGAACACGCGCATTTCAACCGCCAGCAAATCAGCCTTTACGACCGGTTCACCCAGTTCACGCTGCTTGCGGCAGAGCAGGCGCTGGGGCAGGCGGGACTGACGTTTTCGGGCGCGCTTGCGGACCGGTCCGGCGTGGTTCTGGGAACATCGGGCGGCGGGTTGAACACGCAGGATGAAAATTACCGCGCCGTCTACGAAGAGGGTAAAAACCGCGTCCATCCGTTTATCGTGCCAAAGCTGATGAACAACGCCGCGGCCTCCCATGTGTCGATGCAGCACAATCTGCGCGGGCCATCGTTTACCGTGGCCACGGCCTGTGCGTCGTCCAATCACGCGATGGGGCAGGCCTTTGCGATGATCCGTGGCGGTATGGCCGACGTAATGGTCACGGGCGGGTCGGAGTCGATGTTGTGTTTTGGCGGGGTGAAAGCCTGGGAAGGCCTGCGGGTTATGTCAAAGGATGCCTGCCGACCGTTCTCCGCCACCCGCAACGGGATGGTGCAGGGTGAAGGCGCTGGCGTTTTCATTTTCGAGGAATACGAGCACGCGCGTGCCCGAGGGGCCGATATTCTGGCGGAGGTCGCGGGCTTTGCCATGTCGTCGGATGCATCGGACATTGTGACGCCCAGCAAACAGGGGGCCGGCCGCGCGATTGCGGGGGCCTTGAAAGACGCCAAGCTGGACCGGACGGATGTGGGCTACATCAACGCCCATGGGACGGGGACGGCAGCCAACGACAAGACGGAATGCGCCGCTGTTGCGGATGTGTTCGGCGCCCATGCGGACGAGTTGATGATCTCAAGCACCAAGTCCATGCATGGCCATCTGATCGGTGGCACCGGCGCTGTTGAGCTGCTGGCCTGCATCATGGCGCTGCGCGACGGTGTGGTGGCGCCGACCATTGGCTATGAGGAAGCCGATCCTGAATGTGCTTTGGACGTTGTGCCGAACGTGGCACGTGAGGCCAAGGTGACAGCGGTGCTGTCGAATGCCTTCGCGTTTGGCGGGCTCAATGCAGTCATCGCGCTGAAAGCGATTTAGCACCTGAGAAACGCAAAACGCCGCCCTCAAGGGGCGGCGTTCGTTTGCTTTGAGCGGCTCGATTATTGGCCGGAGACGGCCGCGTATCCTGCGGTGAAACCGGACAGAGACATGGTGACCGTGACCTGCTGGTCAGGTGCTGCAGCGGGGACCATCGTCAGGGTTGCATTAGCACCGCGACGGAACAGGTTGATGTCCTGTTCGGTAAAGCCAACGCGCGAGACGCAGCCGCCTGCGTTGCAGAAGTTGTAGGGGAAGCGACGGGCCTGCCCACCGTCCACGCGCAGGGTGATCTGCTCGGTCAAGAGGGTATCAAGGGGCACGACAATCGTCGCACCGGCCACGGCCTGACCTGCATCCGCAAGCGGTACGATGGCGATCTCGGCCACGGAGTTGCCGTCCGCATCGTTCAGAAGCTGGTACATCTGGCAGGGGTCTTCGCCCTCGGCCACTTTCAGACAACGCAGTGCCCAGTCGTTGAACACCTCACGCAGGTACTGCTGGCCGGGTTGGGGCTCTTGCGGTTCGGGTGCGACGGGATCGCCGTTCTCGTCCACAGGCTCACCCAGATTGAAGACCGAAGGGGGTTGTTCTTCCTCGGCTGCTGGCGCTTCCGCCTCTTGCGCAGTCGCGGGCAGTGCCATGGCCAGCGCCGCTGCGAAAGACAGGGCAGGCAGGCTGAGGATACGGTCGGTTGATGTCATTGTGTCGTCCAAAATCGTTAACGTGTTGCGGCAGGCTTAGCACGGGTTCAAAGCCATGTCAGGGCGAAAGCACGGGTCGGCGAACCGATGCCAATATCCCCGTTATGCCCTGTGGATTTTCCTGCGCCCTTTTTGGTCCCGCCAAAGAAAAAGGGCCCGCAAAGGCCCTTTCCCCGTATTCTCCCTGTCGGACTTAGCCGACTTATTGGCGACACGCTACGAAACAGATTCCCGACCGTCAACCGTGTTTTGATCACGATTTGCAAATTTTAGGAATTTCTATTCGTGTCAGTAAGATAGGCGGGGGACTTGAGGGATTTCCATCGCCTGAATGCACCCCAAAAAGGCCGCGCCCAAGGGCGCGGCAAGTCTGACAGGGAGGAAGTCATCGGGCCGACAAGAGGACACAAGCAGACCCGATACGAATATACTGGCCCATAATGGTTAAGAATGTATTTTGACGTGGATAAATTCGCGACGATGGCAAAAAGGGGCAGTCGATGAGTGACGGTATTTTCATTGGTGGTGGTGGCGACGGCTACGGCGAGCCACAGACGTTGTTGCTGGAATATGCCAACCGTCACGGGTTGATTGCGGGCGCCACCGGCACCGGCAAAACGGTCACGCTGCAGATCCTTGCCGAAGGGTTTTCGGCCGCGGGTGTTCCTGTGTTCCTGTCCGACGTCAAAGGCGACCTGTCGGGGCTGGCCAAGTCCGGCACGGCGGAGTTCAAACTGCATGAGCCGTTCTTGAAGCGGGCAGATACCATCGGCCTTGAACTCCAGTATGACGCTTTCCCTGTCACCTTCTGGGACCTGCTGGGCGAGCAGGGGCATCCCGTGCGCACGACCGTGGCCGAGATGGGGCCGTTGTTGTTGTCCACGCTTATGGGGCTGACGGAGGCGCAAGAGGGCGTCTTGAACGTCGCCTTCCGTGTCGCGGACGAGGAAGGCTTGCCGCTGCTGGATCTTGAGGACCTACAGGCCTTGCTGGTCTGGGTCGGCCAGAACGCCAAGGAGCTGTCGCTACGGTACGGCAATGTCGCTTCAAGCTCGGTCGGGGCTATCCAGCGTGAATTGCTTGTGCTCGAAAATCAGGGTGGCGCGGGCCTGTTTGGTGAGCCTGCATTGGAATTGACCGACCTGATGCACACAGAGGCCGACGGGCGCGGGCGGATCAATATCCTCGCCTCCGACAAACTGATGGCCTCGCCCAAACTTTATGCCACGTTCCTGTTGTGGTTGCTGTCCGAACTGTTCGAGGAGCTGCCCGAGGTGGGCAACCCGGACAAACCCAAGCTGGTGTTCTTCTTTGACGAAGCGCATCTGCTGTTTGACGACGCGCCAAAGGCGCTGGTTGACAAGGTCGAACAGGTGGCGCGTCTGATCCGGTCCAAGGGCGTTGGGGTGTACTTTATCACCCAGAACCCCGCCGACGTGCCGGAGGATGTCTTGGGTCAGTTGGGCAACCGCGTGCAGCACGCGCTGCGGGCGTTTACGGCCAAGGATCAGAAAGAGCTCAAACAGGCGGCGGACACATATCGTCCGAACCCTGCCTTTGACACCGCAGAGGCCATCCGTGAGGTCGGCACCGGCGAAGCCGTAACTTCGATGCTGATCGACAAGGGTGTGCCGGGGATCGTGGAGCGGACGTTGATCCGTCCCCCGTCGTCGCAACTGGGGCCCATCACAGTGGCGGAACGGGCGGCGATGATGGCAGCCTCTCCCATGGCCGGCAAATATGACGAACGGATGGACCGCGACTCCGCGTCTGAGATGCTGGCGAAACGGGCCGATGAGGCGGCGAAGGCCGCTGAAGAGGCCGAGGCAGAAGAAGAGAAGCTTGAAGAACAGGAGCGCGAGTTCAAGGCCGCACGGCGCTATTCGGCCAGTGACGGTGAACGGTCCACCAGCCGCAGCCGCAAACGCTCAGGCGGCGGGTTTGGCGAGGCGATTGCCACGGTCGTCGCGAAGGAACTGAAAGGCACAACCGGCCGGCGGATCGTGCGCGGCATCCTTGGCGGGTTGTTCAAGGGCCGCTAGGCCGGCAGACAGATCAACGGGCGCGGTTAGGGCCGCGCCCTATTTCAGCGGCGTGATCTTAAGCTCTGAAATGCGGTTCTCGTCCTTCGAGAGAACCTCGAACCGGAAGCCATGGAAGCCGAAGACCTGACCCACGGTCGGGATCATCTGGGCTTCGTGGATGACGACACCGGCCACGGTGTTGGCCTCTTCATCTGGCAGGTTGAAATCCGTGGCGCGGTTGAAGTCGCGGATCGTCATGGCGCCGTCCACGGTGTAGCTGCCGTCCGCATCCGCCTGCAGGCCGTTCTCTTCGTCCGTGTCGAATTCGTCCGTAATCTCGCCCACGATCTCTTCCAGAATATCTTCTAGCGTGATCAGACCCTGCAGCGCGCCGTATTCATCGACCACGAGAGCAAAGTGCGTGTGACGGGCCAAAAACTCGCGCATCTGGTCATCGAGCGTTGTGGTTTCGGGAATGAAATAGGGCTGCATGGCGACCGTCAGGATGTCGAATTCGTCCATCTCATGCGGCTCGATCCGGCCGTCGGCCAGCATTTTGTGCATGGCGCGCAGCAGGTCCTTGGCGTGCAACACGCCGACGATGTTTTCAGGCTCGTCACGAAAGAGCGGCAGGCGCGTGTGATTGCTATCAAGACACAGCTTGAGGATCTCGGCCACAGGCAGGGCAGCATCGATCATCTCGATCTCGGTCCGGTGGAGCATGATTTCCTCAACCGTGCGATCGGAGAGGTCAAGCGCGCCCATGATCCGGTCACGGTCTTCCTTTTCAACCAGACCTTCCTCTTGACCCATTTGCAGGGCGCCGGTGATCTCTTCGCGGACGGCGAGGATGTTGTTGTCAGGGTCAGTCTGGACGCCGAACACGCGCAGCACGGCGCGGACCAGCAGCCGCACGAAGGACACAACCGGCGCGAAGATGAAGACGATAATGGAGATCGGACGGGCAGCGAAACTGGCGGCGCGTTCGGGGTTGGTGATGGCATAGGTCTTGGGCAGGACTTCGGCAAAGATCAGGACCAATACGGTCATGATCAGGGTCGCCAGTGCCACGCCGCTTTCCCCGAAGGCCCGCGTGAACATGGACGTGGCCAGTGCCGTGGCGAGGATGTTGACGAGGTTGTTGCCCAACAGCACCGACCCGATAAGGCGTTCGCGGTCTTCGGTGATCTGAAACGCGCGTCCGGCCCCCTTGTCGCCTTTATCCGCGTTGGACCGCAGCTTTCCACGTGACGCAGCTGTCAGGGCTGTTTCGGAACCGGAGAAAAAACCGGACATGAACAAAAGAAAAAGGATCGCACCGGCGGTGGTCCAGAAGACGGCATCAAGCATGGGAGGTCACATCAGTCATTTGCCACTCTTATGTAGGTGGCGGGGGCGCCGTTCAAGTGTCTGACGACGGATCGCGGGCGAGTGGATGGTGTTCCAGCACAAGCTCCTTGAGCCGTTCGTCCAGCACATGGGTGTAGATTTCCGTTGTTGCCACGTCGGCGTGGCCCAGCAACGTCTGGATCGACCGCAGGTCCGCGCCACCTGCCAGAAGGTGCGTGGCAAAGGCGTGGCGCAGCGTGTGGGGCGTGACCTTGGACGGGTCGACTTTGCCCGCAACGGCGAGGTCCTTGATGAGGTTGAAGAAGCTCTGACGTGTCAGATGGCCCAGTTTGCCACGGGACGGGAAGAGGAACTTCGAACGGGGTTGGCCGTCTTTCAGGGCGGCTTCCTCTGCGGTGTCCCGCATCGTCAGCCAGTCCGCCAGGGCCGCACGGGCCGGAGGGGACAGGGGGACCATGCGTTCCTTGTCGCCCTTGCCGCGCACCAGCAGCATCCGCGGGTCGCCGCGGGCGGCAGAGACCGGCAGTGATACCAGTTCGGTGACACGCATGCCGGTGGCATAGAGCAATTCCATCAGACAGGTCGTGCGCGTCGGGTCCTTCTTTGCCTCACGCGCGGCACGCAACAGGGCGTCAACCTCGTTATGGGTGAGGGTCTTGGGCAGGCGCTTGTCACGGCCCGGACCGGCAATCTGGATTGCGGGATTGTCTTCGCGCCAGCCTTCCTCGAATGCGAAACGGAACAACTGCTTGATCGCGGACAGACGCCGCGCACGGGTGGATTTGGCGAGGCCTTGGGCGTCACACCAGATCAGATAGCGTTCGATGTGGGACTTTTCGGCCTCCGCGAAATGCGCTTTGTGCTCAAGCCAGTCGGCAAAATCCTTGAGGTCGCGGGCATAGGCCAGCTGCGTGTTGGTGGCGGCATCCAGCTCGGCTGCTTGGGCCTCAAGAAAGGCTTGG
>JAHDFG010000072.1:0-3210 GCA_020628265.1 Pseudooctadecabacter sp.
GGCAATGACGTCATCATCCGCGCGCCCGCGCTTTTCGGCAGCCAGATCGTGGCCGAACGCTCTCCCCTTCTGGGCGCTGGCATCGCCGTGCAGCCAATTGATCCCAACGCGGAGGCCGTCGTGCCAGAGCCGCCCGAAATGATCACGCTAGAGGCCGACCGCCGCGCGCGTCTTATCGCCTTTGTCGAAGAAAGCCGCATGCCGCCGCCTGTCAAAACGCGGATCATCGGCCAGTTGGAACAGGACGAAGTGGCCAAGGATGTCGTCGAGGACATCGAAGCCCGTATGGGGAGCTAAGCCATGACCAAGGGTATCCTGTCTTACCTGACGCGCCACGGCACCGCAGCGAACCTGCTGATGATCGTCATGATTGCCGCCGGCATCGCTGCCTTTCCCAAGATGCGCGCTCAATTCTTTCCTGATGTGATCATCGATAACGTCACCGTCTCCGTTCAGTGGTCGAGTGCGGGCGCAGAAGACGTCGACGCGGCCATCGTACAGGTCCTGCAGCCGGCCCTATTGGCGGTTGAAGGTGTGACCAACACCACCTCCACCTCCTCCGAAGGCTCCGCCCGCATCCGGATGGAGTTCGAACCCGGGTGGGACATGGCGAAGGCCACCGAAGACGTACAGCTGGCCGTGGACGCGACGAACAACCTGCCCGAAGACGCCGAAGATCCCGAGGTACGGCGCGGGCAGTGGTCGGACCGCGTGACAGACGTTGTGATCACCGGCCCCGTGGCCCCTGACCAACTGGGCCGGTTTGCCGACGAATTCGTCATCCGTTTGTTCGCCCAAGGCGTCACCCGCACAACCATTCGCGGCGTCGCGGCCCCCTCGACCATCATCGAAGTCCCTTCGCTGGCGCTGATCCAATATGACATCTCGATGGCTGATATCTCTGCCGCCATTGCAGAAGAGGTCAACGCAGACCCCGCAGGCGACGTCACCGGTTCAGCCCGTGTGCGCACCGGCGTGGAAAAGCGCACCGCGGATGAGATCGAGGCCATCGTCCTGCGCACCGATGACAGTGGCGCAACCCTGACCATCGGTGACGTCGCGCAAGTGTTTGTGGAAGGCGTTGACCGCGAACGGGCCTATTTCGTGGGCGACCAATCTGCCATCACCATCCGCGTCGACCGCGCCGCCACGGGCGATGCAATTGACGTGCAAAATACGGTGCAGGAAGTGGCCGACGCCTATGTGTCCACCCTGCCCGCAGGCACCTCCATCGACCTGATCCGCGCCCGTGCCGAGCTGATCACGGGCCGCCTGAACATCCTGTATGAAAACGCAGTGCTCGGGCTAGCGCTCGTGGTGGCCCTGCTGTTCCTGTTCCTGAATGCACGCACCGCCTTCTGGGTCGCGGCGGGCATTCCCGTGGCCCTGTCCGGAGCAATTGCCCTGATGTGGCTGGCGGGGCTGACGATCAACATGATTTCTCTTTTCGCGCTCATCATCACCTTGGGCATCGTGGTGGACGACGCAATTGTCGTGGGCGAACACGCCGACTACCGACGTCGCAAGCTAGGTGAAAGCCCCGCAGAGGCCGCCGAAAACGCCGCCAAAAAGATGTTCAGCCCCGTTTTTTCGGCCACGCTGACCACGATCATCGCCTTCTTCGCGCTGGTGCTGGTGGGCGGACGGTTCGGGGACCTGATCGCCGACATTCCGTTCACCGTGATCGTGGTACTTATCGCGTCGCTGATCGAATGCTTCCTGATCCTGCCCCACCACATGTACAAGGCCCTGTCGCACACCGGCAAAGACCGCTGGTACGACGCGCCGAGCCGGTTCGTGAACCGCGGGTTTGACTGGGTCAAAGAGCACCTCTTCCGTCCCTTCATGGCGGGTGTGATCTGGGCGCGCTATCCGGTCATGGCGCTGGCGGTCGTGTTGCTCTCGGTCCAAGCCGCGTCTTTTATCCGCGGTGACGTCCAATGGAGGTTCTTTAACGCCCCCGAACAAGGCAGCGTCACCGGCAACTTTGCCATGCTGCCGGGTGCCACCCGCGAAGATACGCTTGAGATGATGCAATCCCTGCAAGAGGTCACAAATGCCCTCGGCGCGGAGTATGAGGAACGCTTTGGCGTCAATCCACTGGACTACGTGATCGCGGAAATCGGCGGCAATTCGGGCCGTGGCATTGCAGGCACGGACACGAAGGATGCGGACCAGCTTGGTGCCATTTCCATCGAGTTGATAGACGCCGACAGCCGCCCTTATTCCAGCTTCGCCTTCGTGGCTGAACTGCAGGACCGCGTGATCCGTCATCCGATGGTGGAAACCGTCAGCTTCCGATCCTGGGCCTCCGGTCCCGGTGGCGATGACATCGACATCCAGCTCTTTGGCGCCAATTCCGAAATCCTGAAGGCCGCCGCAGAGGCCCTCAAAACCGAACTGGCGCAGTTTGGTGAAGTCTCGGCCGTTGAGGACTCGCTGGCCTACGACAAGGAAGAGCTGATCCTTGAATTGACCCCGCAAGGTCAGGCGCTCGGGTTCTCCATCGACGGCTTGGGCCGCGTTCTGCGAGACCGCCTTGGCGGGATCGAGGCCGCGACCTACCCTGACGGCCCACGCTCCGCCACAATCCGTGTCGAACTGCCCGCAGGTGAGCTGACGGCAGACTTCCTCGACCGTACCCAGATGCGGGCCGCCAGCGGTGTCTATGTCCCTCTGGCAGATATCGTGACCGTCCAGTCGCGCACGGGCTTCAGCACCGTGACCCGTGAAAACGGCGTGCAGCTGATCTCGGTCACGGGCGATCTGACGGACGATGACGCCGACCGCGCCGCCGAAATTCAAGAGTTGATCCAGACGGACATCCTGCCTCGCGTTGAAAGCGCCTATAGCGTCTCAAGTTCCCTGTCGGGCCTCAGCGAGCAGGAGAACGAATTCCTCAACGATGCGCGGATCGGGTTGGTGTTCTGCCTCACTGGCATCTTCCTGACGCTTGCATGGATCTTCCAAAGCTGGACGCGGCCCATCGTGGTCATGGCCATCATCCCCTTCGGCCTGATCGGCACCATTTACGGACACGCACAATGGGACGTCCCGCTGTCGATGTTCACGGTCGTGGGCCTTTTGGGCATGACGGGGATCATCATTAACGACAGCATCGTGCTGGTCCGCACCATCGACGAATACGGCGAAACACGCGGTCTCTTCCCTGCGATCATCGACGGCGTCAGCGACCGCCTGCGGCCTGTG
>JAHDFG010000072.1:3310-9187 GCA_020628265.1 Pseudooctadecabacter sp.
ACGCGGTCTCTTCCCTGCGATCATCGACGGCGTCAGCGACCGCCTGCGGCCTGTGTTGTTGACGACACTGACGACGGTCTTGGGGCTTGCGCCGCTCCTTTACGAGGGGTCGTCACAGGCCGAGTTCCTGAAACCCACAGTCATCACCTTGGTCTATGGCTTGGGCTTCGGGATGCTGCTGGTGCTGTTCATTGTGCCTTCGCTTATGGCAATGCAGGGCGATGTCGGGGCGATGGTACAATCGGCCAAACGGGGCCTGTCCAGCCGGACGCGCGCCATTGCGCTGCCGACGCGGGTCGCAGCCCTCGGACTTGTCGGCTTGTTCGCAGTGATCGCAGCGCCGGTCATGTGGACAGGTGCACCGCTGCCCGCACTGGCCGGAGTATTGCCAATGCTGAATGCAGGCATACCGGCGGCCATAGGGGCGTTTCTTGCCGCCGCATTCCTCTGGTTGGTGATCGTCTATGCCGTAACTGCGCTTAGTGTCGGTTTCGGCAAGCGGGCCGCGCGCGCCTGATCAGCCCGCCGCACATCCCTGCACGTCAACCATCTGCCTGTCACCGATAACGGAAATCCGCATCTGCGAACGGTTCACGGTAAAGCCATCCCGTTCGACGTGGATCATGTCCGAGCTGGCAAAAAGCGTCCCGCCCTCTCGCCATGTGTAAGGCTCCGACACCCAAACCTGTTGATCGCCACTTTCGATCACGACCTCTTCGTCCGTGCCCATGGCAGGCATCGGAATTTCAGCCACCACGCGCAGCCCACCATCAATCGGTGTGATCGCACAGGTGACTTGCCCTACGCCCGCCTCTTGAGCGGTGCGGGGGCGGTCGATCAATGACGCGACGATGGCTGGATCGCGGCTGCCGCCCGCAGGCAGAACCGCATCGAAGGACAGTGTCACAGGCACGCAGATTTCCTCGCACACGCCAATTTGAACTTGGCCCGCCATACGCGCAGGGGCGGAGGCATCATCCAGAGACAGCTCCAGCGGGACGACCACGATATCCTCATACCCAATCGAGCGCATATTGTTGATGTGATAGACCTCCGGCACCGGCCAGTGCATCGCCACACCGCTCAGGTTTTCGGAGCCGTTCCACGCAAAACGTGGCGGGATGCCACCATCACCGGGAACACGCCAATAGGTTTTCCATCCCGGCGCCAGTGTGATCTGAAGGCCCGCCATGTGGGTGCCACTGTCCGTGCGCCAGCCGCTGAGAACCGTGTGGTCCACAACCCCATCCGCAGGCCCCGCCACAGCAGGGACGGCGACGCCCAGCGCCAAAACAGAGGTGAGAATCCGTGTCATCATGCTCACTTAGTCCGACAAAGCCGCTGCAATGGGAAGTCACGTTTAGGTCAGCGATATGTCATGGGGCGTGTCCGCAACCCTTGCGCAGTCGTCCGCGCACCCCCACTATCATCCTATGACAGACAGCACCGATCTGACCGGCAAATTGCTGATTGCCATGCCCGACATGGGTGACACCCGTTTTGAACACGCGGTGGTCTATATGTGCGCCCATTCCTCCGAGGGGGCGATGGGCCTGATCGTCAACAAACCCACACCTGAGATTCGCTTCTCGGACCTTCTTGAGCAGCTGTCGATTGATGACGGCGACCTCGCCACGGATGTGCGCGTCCACTACGGCGGGCCGGTGGAAACGGGGCGCGGATTCGTGTTGCATACCTCCGATTATGCTTCGGGCGCAGGCACGATGGAGGTCTCGGACGGGGTCGCCATGACAGCCACACTGGATATTCTGGAAGACATCGCGACAGGTGCCGGACCGAACCGTTCCATGTTGGGCCTTGGCTATGCCGGATGGGGCCCTGGCCAGTTGGAAGGCGAGTTGATGCGCAATGGCTGGCTGGTGTGCGACGCCACCGATGACATCCTTTTTGGCCGCGCGGCCGAACACAAATGGACTGCCGCCTTGAAAGAATTAGGCGTCGATCCCTTGATGCTGTCGGCCTCGGGCGGGTCAGCCTAACGCGGGGCTGCTGCCCGACGAAGCCTGTCATTGATCGCAGCACCGATGCCGTGATCGGGGATGGGCGAAACCGCGATTTTCTGTGCACCCATTGCGTTCAACTGATGCAAGGCATCAAACAACCGCGCCGCCGCTTCAATCAAATCCCCCGCAGGCGACAGGTTCAGTGCCGCGCCGTCGACAGCGCCGAACCCCAACAAAGTCTCGTCAGATGCAATCTCAACCGCATTCAACCGTACGCTGCCTTGCGGAGCATAATGGGACGCCAGCTGACCCGGCGATGTCGGGGCGGCGGCATCTCCGGCCTGCGCCAATGGACGGCCAAGCGCTGCCTCGATCGCCTCGGACGGAACACCGCCAGCCCGCAGCAACGTGGGCACAGGTTGAGTGGCTACGATTGTAGATTCCAAACCGACCGCACAGTCGCCCCCGTCCACAATTCCGTCGATACGACCGTCCATCTGATCCGCCACATGGGCCGCTTTGGTCGGGCTGACCTGACCGGACGGATTGGCGGAGGGTGCGGCAATGGGGCCATCAAAGGCTTCGAGCAACTGACGTGCCACGGGGTGATCCGGCACCCGAACCGCAAGCGTGTCCAAACCCGCCGTGACAAGTGGCGAAATCCCTGCATCCGCCCTGAGGGGCAACACAAACGTCAACGCACCCGGCCAGAACGCCTGCGCCAGATCCTCTGCCACCTTGTCGAACACCACATAACGCGCCGCAGCCTCGAACGACGGCACGTGCACGATCAACGGGTTGAACGCAGGCCGCCCTTTGGCCGCGTAAAGCCGCGCAACAGCGTCCGAATTGCGGGCGTCAACGCCAAGCCCATAGACAGTCTCGGTCGGGAAGGCCACCAGACCGCCTTGCGCAAGAACAGCAGCGGCATCGCCCAAACCTTGGGCATCCGAGGCGAAAGTCCGTGTGGTCACTGAATCCATGACGTCGCGTTTCAGTTGCGGGAACCGCCCGTCGCGATCACCCTTGGGAACAATAAACGCCCACATACGCGCGCGCCGCGCTGATTCCAAGAACTTGCACAGGAGTTGACCCATGCCGTTCCGGTCCCCCGTTTCCGATTTCCGGTTTTTGATGGATCATGTTGTGGGCTTCGATCAGGTCGCAGGCACCGAAAGGTTTGCCGATGCGACGCCCGACACCTGCGATGCAATCCTGACCGAAGCGGCGAAGCTGTGTGACGAAATCCTCGCCCCGCTGCAGCGGCCCGGTGACCTGCATCCGGCCAAGCTGGAGAACGGCGTTGTGCGCACCTCGCCCGGGTTTGCTGACGGCTACCGTGCGATTGCGGACGGCGGCTGGATCGGAATCTCGGCCTCACCGGATCACGGCGGCATGGGCCTGCCGATCACGCTGGCCACCACCGTGAACGAAATGATGGCAGGGGCCTGCCTGTCGATCCAGCTGAACCCGCTGATGACCCAAGGCCAGATCGAAGCGCTGGAACACCACGCATCCGACGAGATCAAGGAACGCTACCTGCCCAAGCTCATTTCAGGCGAGTGGTGCGGCACAATGAACCTGACGGAACCGCAAGCGGGATCCGACGTGGGCGCGCTGCGGTCAAAGGCCGAACCAAACGGCGACGGCTCCTACGCGATCAGCGGCCAGAAAATCTACATCTCCTGGGGCGACAACGACTTCACTGAGAACGTCTGCCACCTCGTGCTTGCCCGCCTGCCCGATGGCGTGCCCGGGACCAAAGGCATCAGCCTGTTTATGGTGCCGAAGATTATCCCAAACGAAGACGGGTCTTTGGGTGACCGCAACAGCCTGCGGGTGGTCAGCCTTGAACACAAGATGGGCCTACATGGCTCACCCACCGCGGTAATGGAATATGACGGCGCGCGCGGCTGGCTTGTCGGGCAGGAACACGGCGGCATGGCCGCGATGTTCACTATGATGAACAACGCACGTGTCGGTGTGGCGACCCAAGGCATCGGCGTGGCCGAGGCCGCCTATCAGCATGCGCTGGCCTATGCGATGGACCGCAAGCAGGGCCGTGCACCTGGCACCGGTGCAATTGTGGAACACGCAGACGTACGCCGCATGCTGGCCGCGATGAAGGCCGACACCTTCGCGGCCCGTGCGATCACCATGGCAAACGCCGTCGCGATCGATATGGAAACGGCCACCGGAGACGAGGCATGGGGCGCCCGCGCTGCCTTGCTCACCCCGATCTCCAAAGCCTTTGGCACGGACGTGGGTGTTGAGGTTGCAGCCACCGGCATCCAGACCCACGGCGGCATGGGCTTCATCGAGGAAACGGGAGCCGCCCAATATGCCCGCGACGTTCGCGTGGCCACGATCTATGAAGGCACCAATGGCATTCAGGCGATGGACCTTGTGGCCCGCAAGATGATGGACGGCGGCGACGCGGCCTTTGCCCTTCTGGACGAAATTGAAGCCCACGCCGAAGCCAACAAGGACGCGGCCCCTGACCTCGTGGACCCTGTCTGGCAGGCCTGTGAAACCCTGCGCGAGACCACCGAGTGGCTTGTTGCCCAAGACATGGACAACCGCTTCGCCGGAGCCGTGCCCTACCTGCGTGCCTTTGCGCGGGTTCTGGGGGGTCACTATCACCTCGTGGCGGCCCTACAGGGCGATGAGGCCCGCAAGCGACTGGCGACGTTCTACATCAAACGTCTGTTGCCGGAACACGCGGCTTTGCTGGCCCATGTCCGTGAAGGCGCTGACGACCTGATGGCGATTTCGATCGACGATCTGGCCGCCTGACCCGATCTGGGTTAGGCCACGCCTATGACAGAGCCGATCAGATACCCATGGGACACCCCGCCCGCTGAGGGTGAAGCAATCACCGTCGCGGATGGTGTTCTTTGGATGCGCCTGCCGCTGCCCATGGCGCTGGATCATGTGAATGTCTACGCGCTGGATGACGGGACAGGCTGGACGGTGATCGACACCGGCTTTGACAGCCGCAAGACGCGGGGGATCTGGGAAACGCTGTTGAACGGTCCCCTTGCAGGCAAACCCGTGACCCGCGTGATCGGCACCCACCACCACCCCGACCACATCGGCCTTGCCGGCTGGTTTCAGGAGGCGGGCGCGGACCTCGCCATGCCGCGCACCGCTTGGTTGATGGCACGGATGCTGACGCTGGATGAACAGCCCGCCTACCCGTCCCGCTCTATCACCTTCTACGAACGGGCAGGGATGGATGCGGCCATTCTGGACAAACGCCGCAACGACCGACCCTTCAATTTCGCCGATTGTGTCCACCCCATGCCCCTTGGCTACACGCGCCTGAAAGAAGGTGACACGATCCAGATGGGTGGCCGCTCATGGGACATCCGCATGGGCAACGGCCATGCGCCGGAACACGCGACGTTCTGGTCCCGAGACGACAATCTGGTGATCGGCGGCGATCAGCTGTTGCCTTCGATCAGCCCAAACATCGGCGTCTACCCCACCGAACCGGATGCCGACCCGCTGGCCGAATGGCTTGAGGCCTGCGAACGCCTCGCCCCCTTTGCGCGGGAGGATCATTTGGTTCTCGGCGGTCACAAACTGCCCTTCACCGGCCTGCCCACTCGGATGCGCCAGTTGATCGACAACCACCACGGCGCTTTGAAGCGCCTAATCGCCCATATCGCGACCCCGATGCGGGCTGGTGATTGCTTCAAACCGCTGTTCAAAAGGGAAATTGGCGAAGGCGAATACGGGCTGGCGCTGGTTGAGGCCCTCGCCCACCTCAACCATCTGCACCAAACAGGACAGGCCACCCGAACGTTGGGCGAAGACGGGGCCTATTGGTTTCAAGCCACCTGACGGGCGCACTCCAACGGTAGGGTTGTGACACGGTCAACCGGCACTTCATCCCAGGCACCGCCAT
>JAHDFG010000073.1:0-3035 GCA_020628265.1 Pseudooctadecabacter sp.
TTTGGCGGATCGGGGCATGGATGTTTGTCGCCATGACCTGCATCGTCGGGGGTGATACTGCTGCCAAACTCCTTTCAGCGGGCGGTGAGAGCCCCCTTTTCGTAGCATGGACCCGATTTGCCCTTGCAGGTGTGGTGTTGCTGCCGTTCATGGGGTTGACCCGCGCGGATCGTGCAAGCCTTAAAGACCCGCTGATTTACCTGCGTGCCGCCCTGATTGCGGGGGGCATCTGCTGTATCCTGACATCCTTGCGCACAGAACCCATCGCCAATGCATTCGGTGCGTTCTTTGTCGGTCCCATCGTAGCCTACGCTCTGGCGGTCGTCGTTCTGAAGGAACAGATCACATGGGCCCGTACTGTGCTGCTGGCCCTTAGTTTTGGCGGTGTGCTCTTGGTAGTCAAACCGGGGTTCGGTCTTACTCCCGGGATCGGGTTTGCCCTGCTGGCGGGCTGTCTGCATGGGGCCTACCTGACCACAACTCGCGCTGCGGCCCCGAACCATCGCCCCCGCGTCTTGTTGATTTCGCAACTGCTGATCGGGACGGTTCTGCTCGCCCCCCTTGGCCTGACGGCCCTGCCCGAAACCTTGTCCCGCTGGGATATGATCCTTCTGGCACTGAGTGCCGGAGGATCGGCACTGGGCAATCTGATCCTTGTAACCCTGAGCAAAACCACTGACAGCAGCGTGACCGCACCTTTGGTCTACCTTCAGCTGATCTCTGCCACTGCGTTCGGATACCTGATCTTCGACGATTGGCCAGATACATTGGCAACTGTGGGTCTGGTCGTGATCCTTATCACTGGGCTTGGCGGGCTCGCGTTGGCGCGGCGCCGCTAGCATAGGCCACATTCCGCTTGCTTGCTGGACATGCCTTCGTGCAGGCTTTTGCCGACGGAATGACAAGGCGCTTCAATGGCGAAATCCCTCGCAAATGTGTATACGATCACCGGTCTGACAAATCTGGTGGTGGGCGGCACGATCATGACGGCGACAGCAGTCGCCGGCGCGGCCCTGCCCCAAGGCTACGCACAAGCC
This sequence comes from Pseudooctadecabacter sp., assembly GCA_020628265.1. Taxonomy (GTDB): domain Bacteria; phylum Pseudomonadota; class Alphaproteobacteria; order Rhodobacterales; family Rhodobacteraceae; genus Octadecabacter. The sequence continues at coordinate 1,038 of JAHDFG010000073.1, forward strand.
GCCTTTGGCAGCAGCTCGATCTTTGGCAAGCTCACCGACCAGAACCGCCGCGACACCGAGCGGGTGATAAAAACCTTCCGCAAGCAGCTGGAGAAGAACTGGTCCTCGTGGAGTGACATGCCCCACGTCCGCGATGACGGCCAGCGCGCCAGCATCCTCAAAAGCTTCGACGACGTCATTCCGAAAATCCGTCTGGATTCGGCGGAAATGGTGGATGAGCGCCTTGATCCCGACCGCATGGCGGACCTGATGCTGCGCAAGGCCGAGACCGCCATGCCCAACGCATTCGGGGCGCATGTGACCCGTGATACAGACGTGGCCCTCGCGCGGCGGTTCTTGTGGGATATCAGCCGACAGGCCTTTGCTCATCTGGCCCAGAACGATGACTTCATCAACGAGATTGTCCCTGCCCTTTGGCGGGACCTTTTGGGACAGGTCGAACGCATTGAAACAGCGGTCACAACATCCGCGCAGGCACAGGCTGAAAAGCTGGCGCGGATTGAAGCGCTGTTGCTTGAGGCCGTAGCGGATGGCCCCAAGATCGATCAGGCGCACCAGTCGGGCATTACGGATGACGCGCTCATCGCACTGGCTCGCCGTGTGGCCGCCGATGTGTCGACTGTTGACCAAGCCATGGTGGAGCTGGAACGCTCCGTCGATCTTGCGATCCATGTTCAGTCAGAGGCCGCACAGGCAGGGGCACCCGCAGCCGTGCTTCAGGCCGCCGACCAGTCCGCGCAAGGGGCCTATGCCGCGGCCGCGTCAACGATTGAAGAGGCCTTGGCCGAGGCCGAAGCGGCCCACCGGACACAGATGGAAGCGTTGCTGCAGGCGGGGGCCGAGCAGGACCTGCTCAACCGCGATCCTGTCTCAGCTGCAGGAAAGCTTTTTCGTCTGCATGACCTAAAGGCCGGTGGCGCGGCACCGTTTGATGATCTGTCGCAGTTATGGCTGAGCTGGTTCGCAACGGGGCGCGACAGCGGGGCGCTGCTTGATCTGGCCGTGGCCGAAACCCTGGCCGATCAGCTGGCCAACCGCGCGGTCACCCCGATCGAAAAGGGCACTGCGCTTAACTACCTCGGCATCATCCACCATACCCGAGGAGAGCGCGAGGCGGGCCTGAAACGCCTGACGCTTGCGATGGCGGCCTTTGAAGAGGCGCTGATCTACTGGACCCGCGACAGCGCGCCGGATCACTGGGCCAAGGCGCAGATGAACCTTGCCAATTCCACCCATGCGCTGGCCCAAAGGGATCGGGGCAACGACCGGATCGGCCGCGCCATCGACGCCTACGAGGCTGCTCTGAGCGTCCGCACCCAAGAGGCCGACCCGCAGGCGTGGGCTGCAACCCAGATGAACCTTGCCACCGCATTGCGAACCTTGGCCGACAGGCACGACGAAGCGGCTTTGCAGGCGTCCCTTTCAGCGGTCGAAGCGGCGTTGACTGTGCGCACGCAAGACGCAAGCCCGCCCCTATGGGCCTTGACCATTCTTAACCGTGCCCTGTCGCAGGCCGACCTTGCGAAACTGAAAGACGACCCCGCCCTGCTGGACGGGGTGTTGGCAGATATGGACGCAGCACTGAACGTCTGGACGGCGGAAACAGCCGCGTACTACCGCGCCACAACCCTGATGCATAAAGGATCGGTTCTACGCCACCGCAGCCGCCTGACGGGAGACCCTGCCCTGTTGGACGCAAGCCGCGCGTCTCTGGCCGAGGCCATGGCACTCTTTGCCCAAGACAGCACGCCGGTCGACAGATTAACGGCTGAAGGTCAGGACGCCCTGACGGAATTGCTTATGGCATCCGTATTGGGGGAGCCCGACAAATTACCCGCCGCCCGCGCTCGCCTGGACCAGATTTGCGAGGATTTGGCGGAGGCCGGCCATATGGGCAACGCCCAGCTTCTTGAACAGGAAGCGCAGGCGATGGCGTCCTGAGTTACAACTGGCGTTCCATCAACGGATCACGGAGCCCTTGCAGCCGCATCGCCGCCG
>JAHDFG010000073.1:3135-5975 GCA_020628265.1 Pseudooctadecabacter sp.
TACAACTGGCGTTCCATCAACGGATCACGGAGCCCTTGCAGCCGCATCGCCGCCGTGCGTGCGAATTTCTGCACCATCACCTTGCGCCGCGCGGGGGCCAGTTTGTCCTCGGGCGCCATTCGGACCACTTCGGCGTCATAGGCATCGGCCAGAATAAGGCCGGTCTCATCCGGCAGCAGCTCTGTGGGGAAGGCCTCGTCCACAGCCCAGAAGAAGCGGTCACACCATTCCAAATAGCCCTGCCATTTGTGATCGGACTGGAAATCGGCGCGGCTGGATTTGCACTCAACGACCCAGACCTCTCCCTTGGGGCCAAGGGCCATTACATCAACGCGGAGACCGCGGGTGGGCACCAATTCCTCGACGCAGACAAAGTCCAGTGTGCGCAAGTGACGGCAGACGCCCCGCGCCAGAAGCTGGCCGGGCTGCATCGCATCAAGCGGGTTCTGGAGGACGTCATCGGGCATAGCGCCAAACATGAACAATTCATGAACATCCGTCAAGTGACCCTTCTGCGCTCGGCATCAGGGGCCAACAAATTTATCTAAATTTGTTCGCCCGCCCGCGGCACGCGCCCTTGCGAAAGCCCCCACCGCGCACTACCTGTCGGGTCGGCGGGCTTCTGCTCTTCTCGTAAACAACGGGTAAATTCCGGTGGCCTTAAGCAAATCCGAGGGAGCTGGCTCTGTCATAGCCCTGGCTACGTTACCTGGCGCCCACCTGTATATACAGGTCCTCGGGAATTCAGACCCCTACGGTCGCTGCGGGGCCCGCCACTTTTCCATTTAAAATGAGTACTTTAGCGGCGCGGTGGCGGCCTGCGATCAACGCGCACCGGCACAGGTTCTGCCAGATAGACACGGGCGAACAGACCACCGTCGTGGTCATCATCGTCATCGTCTGCCAGACCCATAACGGCAATCGCGAATTGAACGCCCGCAAAGACAATCCCGTTTAGCAGCCAGAGCACAAGCACAGCGACAAGGCCCACGTCAGACCGCGCAACCAGCCCGCCCAATCCCATCACATCAAGGCCCAGCAACAGGGCGACGAACAGGGCCGCAAGCACAAAGCCGATCATGCAGCTTTTGATGTACAACCGGATAAGATCGGGTGTCTTTTGCTTGGACATTTCGGCAGCCTCCTACCAGACAGGGTATCAAGACCGCGCGAAGAGTCCAGCGACGTGATGTCTCAGATGGCCGGAGATGCCAACGCCCCGAACCGGATCAGGTTAAAACGCCTCCGGTTTGGCCTCCCGCGCCATGTGGTCGAGCACTGCATTGACGAATTTCGGCTCGTCCCCGCCATCAAAGAAGGCCTTCGCAACATCGACATATTCGGTGATGGCAACCCGTGGTGGCGTCTCCCGCCCCGTCAGTTCCACCCCTGCCGCGCGAAACAGCGCCCGCAAGGTCGGGTCGATCCGGCCAAGCGGCCAGCGAGCGACCAAAGCGCGGTCCGTCATCTGGTCGATTTTGGCCTGATGGCTCACAGCCCGTTCAACCAGCATCTTGAAGTGCGAGATATCGCCATCGAGCATCTCGGCACCTTCGTAGGTCTCACCGAAACGATAGTTCAGAAACTCCGCCGTGACCTGATCAAGCGTCTGGCCTGAATGCTCCATCTGGAACAGGGCCTGCACCGCATAGAGCCGCGAGGCGGACTTCATCTTGCGACGTTGATTTCCAGACAGGTTCGACTTGCTTTCGGTCATGCTGTGGGGGTGCCATCCGTTTTGCCCGCCATCAGGATCTCGCTGGTGAATCCAACGCCCTCCTTGGCGCGGCCCCACTTACGGCTGAGTGCGATCAGGTGCAAGGCCGCAGCGGCCGCCCCGCCGCCTTTATTCTGATCCGCGGGATCGGCGCGCACGGCCGCTTGCTGGTGGTTCTCGACCGTCAGGATGCCGTTGCCGATGCAAAGGCCCTGAAGACCCAAGAGCTGGATCGCGCGGCTGCTGTCGTTGCAAACTGTGTCGTAGTGGGTCGTCTCCCCACGGATCACACAGCCCAGTGCGACATAGCCGTCGAAATTGCTCATCCGTTCGGCGATGCCGATGGCTGTCGGGATTTCCAACGCGCCTGGTACCTCGACCACGTCCCATGTAGCGCCCGCTGCCTCGATCTCGGCCTTGGCACCGGCCAGCATGTTGTCGGCGATGTCCTTGTAATAGGGCGAAATGACGATCAGCAGTTTCGTTTCGCGGTCCATCTCCGCGCGGGGCATGATGTAGTGAGACGGTCCGGCCATTATCCAAGCTCCGAGATTTTGCGGGTGCCTACGATTTCAAGGCCGTAGGCATCAAGGCCGACGATCTTGGGTTTGGGGGAATTGGTCAGCAGGACGATCTCGCTCAGCCCCAAAGAGCTGAGGATCTGCGCCCCAAGCCCATACTGACGCAGGGTCTGGGGTGAGACGTCTTCGGAGGCGACCATTTTCATGGAGGTATCGCGCAACAGGACAACCACGCCGCGGCCTTCTTCGGCGACACGCAACATGGCTTCACCGAATTCGGCCGTCCGCCCTTTTGGCCCCACGCCAACCACGTCAAGCATCGGGTCCATGGAATGCATGCGCACCAGAACCGGTTCATCGCCGGAGATGTCACCCTTGGTAAGGACGATATGTTCGTCGCCATGGGTCTCGTCAGCATAGACCTTCATCTGCCAGTCACCGCCGAATTCGGATGTGATCGTCTGTTCTGTCTGGACCCGCACGAGGTTGTCGTGGCGACGACGGTAGGCGATCAGGTCACTGATTGTCCCGATCTTGAGGTTATGAAGCTGGGCGAAGGCCACCAGATCCGGCAGGCGGGCCATTTCGCCGTCGTCCTTCAT
>JAHDFG010000073.1:6075-9127 GCA_020628265.1 Pseudooctadecabacter sp.
TCGCCCTCGGCCTCGGTGAGGCGGCGCCAGCCGTGGCTGTCTTCGGGATCACGGCGGCATTCGGAGTAGGTGTAGTGGCCGTCAGGATGCTTGATGATGTCAACACAGCGGTCGCCGGTATCATCTTCGAGGGAGGCGACGACGAGGGGTTTTTCAGTCATGGCAGCGGCGCGAAAAACTGATCGGCACGCAGGGCACCGGCCATACGCGCGGCCGAGAGCCATTCCAGTTCCAATTCAGTCTCGCAAATAAGAACCGTGCGAGAGCTGGGCAACTTTTGCGCCGCAAACACCTCGCGCAGCTGATCGCGGGTTTCGGTCCACGGGGCCAAAGCACGCGGGGCGCGATAGGCGACTTCCAACGGTGGGCACATCGCATCGGGGGGAATGGGGGCGTGGGCCAGACCCAGTGTTCGGGCGTCCCGCAGGGTCGCGACATGTGCCGCACGGGCGGGATCGACGCCCTGCCCTGCCTTGCGTAGGCCCAAAGCACTGGAAGAAAACAGAAACCCGATCAGATCATCGCCCGAAGCGGCCCGCAGTCCGGCATAGGTTTTGTACGGCAAACCCAGTTCTTTGGCGCGCAGCACGCGGCGGCGGACGACCTCAATTGGGAGCTTGGGCAGCAACTGCGCCCGTGCCTTGCCCCAGGCAAACTTGCGAAACGCGCGGCCCGGTTCATCCACGCGGCCCGAGTTATGTCCGATCCCGGCGGTCATGCGTAATCCTGCAGGCGGGCCACGTAGCGGGCCATGGTATCAACCTCAAGGTTCACCGCATCGCCCACGGCGGCGTCGCCCCATGTGGTGACCTCTTTGGTGTGCGGGATGAAGTTGATGCCGAAGTTCGCCCCGTCGACCTCGTTCACCGTGAGCGACGTGCCGTTGAGCGCCACAGACCCTTTGGGGGCGATGAAGCGTGCCAGATGGGCGGGGGCTTCTAACGTCACGCGGGTGCTGTCCCCCTCGTCTGCCATAGCGACAATCGTCGCCACGCCATCCACGTGACCTGATACGATATGGCCACCCAATTCATCACCAACTTTCAGCGCGCGTTCCAGATTGACGCGCTTTCCAACAACCCAGCCGTTGCCACTGCCGATGCTGGTCAGGTTCACCGTCTCGGCCGAAATATCGACATCGTACCAGTTCTGGCCGTCGCTGACGCCCTTATCGACCACGGTCAGGCACACGCCGTCGGACGCGATAGAGGCGCCGATATCAATGCCCGAAACGTCATAGGCCGTCCCGATCCGCGCCCGCAGATCGCCTCTGTTTTCGAGGGCCAGAACAGTGCCGACGTCCGTGACAATTCCAGTAAACATGCCAAATTTCCCTTGTCTTTCCCCTCAGCTAGCCCCTTGCACCCAGCGGGGCAAGAGACCTAAGGCTTGGACGGGGACAGGTTGCGCCATATTTCCGCCCTAGTGGCGCGGTAAATCCGCCTACACCCAAAGGTGACAATCGGGTAGACATGTGAGCGAGCCGAACCGTAATTTCCTTTTCCTGCAAGGGCCTCATGGGCCCTTCTTTCACCGCTTGGCCAAGATGTTGCGGGCAGCGGGGGCCGAGGTGTGGCGTGTGGGCTTCAACGCTGGCGACCGTGCCTTCTGGTTCGGGGCCAAGGGATACATCCCGTTTCGGGGCACGCCCGATAGCTGGCCAGAGACATTCCGCGCGATCGTCAAGGAACATGGCATCACCGACATCGTCCTTTACGGCGACACACGCCCGATCCACGCCCAAGCGGTGGAGGCGGCCAAGGCGATGGGTGTCGAAATCCACGTCTTTGAAGAGGGCTACATGCGCCCGTTTTGGGTCACCTATGAACGTGGTGGTTCGAACGGTCATTCGAAACTGATGGACACAAGCGTTGAGGACATGCGGGAAGCGCTGGCACGGTCCGACCTTGACGTCCCTGAGGCACCCGCACACTGGGGCGACATGCGCCACCATGTGTTTTACGGCGCTCTCTATCATTGGTTCGTGATGTTCCGGAATGGCGACTACCGCAATTTCCGGCCCCACCGCGAATTGCCGCTGATGGCTGAAACGGCACTTTATACGCGCCGGTTGGTGCTCATGCCCGTGTTTGCGTTAGACCGGATCATTTCAACGTTCCGCATCAAACATGGCGGCTACCCCTACCACATAGCCTTGCTGCAGCTGGAACATGACGCCAGTTTCCAGATGCATTCGCCTTTCACCCGCATGGAAGAATTCCTGTCAGTCATCATCGAAGGCTTCGCCAAGGGCGCACCAAAACACCATCACCTTGTGCTCAAGGCGCATCCGCTTGAAAACGGCCGGAGCCCGCTGCGCCGGATTGTCCGCAAACTGGCCAGGGAACACGGCGTCTATGACCGTGTTCACTATCTGCGTGGCGGGAAACTTGCGCAGGTTCTGGATCACGCGCGCACCGCGGTCACCGTCAATTCGACCGCCGGTCAGCAGGTTTTGCACCGTGGCATCCCGCTGAAGGTCTTTGGCAAGGCTGTCTATGCCAAGCCGGAATTCGTGTCTGATCTGCCGATTGATCGGTTCTTCGCGCAGCCCGGTCGGCCCGACAACCGCGCGTTCAAGGACTACCGCCGTTACCTGCTTGAGACCTCGCAGGTGCCAGGTGGGTTCTATTCGGCCCGTGGCCGTCGCCAGTTGATGCGGCAGGTCGTAGACATGATGCTTGATCCGCGCGACCCCTACGACGCGTTGCGCACAGGCAAGGCCCCGCCACGCCAGCAGTTGCGTGTCGTCAAATAGCGACCACAAGACCTATGGCGTCGGTTGCACCGTGGCCACACCCACCCTGACCGCCAACGTTTCTATGGATTTTGCTACGGGATTCCGGTACCTTGCAGGCAAAAGGTGAGGTGAATTCAAATTCGCCCGCATAAAGACCGAGGCAGAGTTACAATAGGTCGAGGAGACCGGAGCAGTGAAATCGATGAAATCGCGCCTTGTGAAAGGTGTCGCGCTTGTTACGGCTTTGGCCGTTGTCGCATCTTGTGGCCTTCCCCGTTCCGGCCCCACACGAGCCGAGATTTTTTCGGGCTC
>JAHDFG010000074.1:0-7414 GCA_020628265.1 Pseudooctadecabacter sp.
AACCGTTGATACCAACCCGGCCGATCTGGCCGAACGCATGGTGGGCCGCAAGGTGCTGTTGCGCGTGGACAAGGTGCCCGCGCAGCCCAAGGAGGCCGTGCTTGAAGTCCGCGATCTGAACGTGACGGACGACAAGGGCGTGCATCGTCTGAAGGGCGTGTCGTTCAATGTCCGCGCGGGTGAAATCCTTGGCATCGCGGGCGTGTCCGGCAACGGCCAGTCGGAGCTACTTGAGGTCTTGGGCGGCTATGAAAAGGCAACGGGTGAGGTGCTGTTGAACGGCCAGCCCATCGACCTGACGGGCGCCAAATCCGACGGCCAAAGCCGCCGCAACCGTGGCATCGCCCATGTGCCCGAAGACCGGCAACACGAGGGCCTGATCATGGAGTTTTCCGCTTGGGAAAACACGGCTTTCGGCTATCACCACGACGCGGCCTACCAAAAGGGCATGTTGATGGACAACAAGGCCATTCTGGCCGACGCGCAGGAAAAGATGGACCGTTTCGACGTGCGCCCACCGAACCCGATGCTGGCGGCCAAAAACTTCTCGGGCGGGAACCAGCAGAAGATCGTCGTGGCGCGCGAAATTGAGCGTGACCCCGACTTGTTGCTAGTTGGCCAGCCAACGCGCGGCGTGGACATCGGCGCGATTGAATTCATCCACCAGCAGATCGTCGCCCTGCGCGACAAGGGCAAGGCGATCCTGTTGGTGAGCGTCGAATTGGACGAGATCCTTGGTCTGTCAGACCGGATCGCCGTCATGTTTGACGGCCAAATCATGGGCGAGCGTTTGCCCGATCAGACGAATGAAAAAGAACTGGGGCTGTTGATGGCGGGTGTGACCGATACGAACGGCTCAGGGGAGGCAGCATAATGGAAAAGATGCCAAGATGGGCTGACGTGGTGCTTGTGCCGGTGGTGTCTCTGCTGCTGGCGGCCCTGATTTCGGTCATTGTCTTTTGGGCCGTGGGTCAGAACCCGTGGGAAGCGATCAAGCTGATGGCTTTCGGGGCGGTCGGAACCTCTGATTTCCTTGGCTACACGCTGTTTTATGCGACCAATTTCATTTTCACCGGCCTTGCTGTGGCGGTGGCGTTTCATGCGTCGCTGTTCAACATTGGCGGCGAAGGTCAGGTGCTGCTGGGCGGGCTTGGGGCGGCCATCGTGTGCCTCTTCGTACCATGGCCGCATTGGACCCTGGCCCTCATCGGCGGCGGCTTGGCGGCTGCGGTGTTCGGCGCACTTTGGGTTGTGATTCCCGCGTACCTTCAGGCGCGGCGGGGCAGCCACATCGTGATCACGACGATCATGTTCAACTTCATGGCCTCTGGCCTGCTGGTTTACATGCTGTCCGACGCGCTGCGCCCTGCGGGCCAGATGCAGACGGCGACAGCCGTGTTCCCTGAGGCGACGCATCTGCCGTCGCTGAATGATATCGCGCAGCTGTTCGGCGCGGATACGTTCGGGCGGTCCCCTGTGAACATCTCGATCTTTCTGGCGCTGCTGGCCTGCGTGGGCGTCTGGCTGCTGATCTGGCACACCAAGCTGGGCTATCAAATCCGCGCTTTTGGTCAGTCTGAAAGTGCTGCGAAATATGCGGGCATTTCCGCCGTGAACATCACGATGATCGCCCTGCTGATCTCGGGCGCTTTGGCGGGGATGATGGCCGTCAACAACACTATGGGCATCAACAACCCGCAGCTGATCGACAACGCCGCCGGTGGTGCGGGCTTTATCGGGATCGCTGTGGCGCTGATGGGGCGGAACCATCCGGTGGGCATCATCATCGCAGCGCTCTTGTTCGGGGCGCTTTATCAGGGCGGGGCAGAACTTTCGGCGGCGACGTCCGTGCCTGTGCAGATCGTTGTTGTGATCCAAGCCCTTGTGATCATGTTCACCGGCGCATTGGACGAAATGGTCCGCGCGCCGATCGCCAAACTGTTCCTGCGCCGGAACGCACGGGCGGAGGCATAAACGATGGATTTCTTCACAATCGTCCAGCTTGGCGACGCCTCCATCCGCATGGCCATCCCACTGCTGCTGGCCTGTCTGGCCGGTCTGTTTTCCGAACGCGCGGGCATTTTCGACATCGGGCTTGAGGGCAAGATGCTCGCCGCAGCCTTCCTGTCGGCGGCTGTGTCCTTTGCCAGCGGGTCCGTTTGGGTGGGCCTGTTCGCAGGCATCGGCATTTCGATTGCCCTGTCTGTCGTGCACGGCCTCGCGTCGATCACATTCCGCGGCAACCAGTTGATTTCCGGCGTTGCGATCAACTTTTTTGCGGCAGGTCTGACTGTGGTCATCGCGCAAGGCTGGTTCGCCCAAGGGGGACGCACGCCGTCCCTATCGGGGGCTGCGCGGTTTGACGGGATCGACTTTCCTGGTGCGCTGACCCGCGTGCGGGACAAGATGCAGGCCAGCCCCGGCATGCAGTTTTATTCCGAGTTCGTCTCCGGCCACTCGATCCTTGTCTACATCGGCCTGCTGTGCGTGCCGCTGACGTGGTGGGTGCTGTATCGCACCCGTTTTGGCTTGCGTCTGCGGGCCGTGGGTGAGGCACCAGAGGCCGTGGACACCGCCGGCATCAGCGTCGTGCGTCTGCGCTACACCGCCGTCATCATCTGCGGCGTGCTCTGCGGGATTGCAGGGGCCTATCTGTCGACGGCCGTGCAAGCGGGATTCACCAAGGATATGACCGCCAACCGTGGCTTTATCGCGCTGGCCGCTTTGATCTTCGCCAAGTGGCGGCCGTGGTATGCCCTTGGCGCCTGCCTGCTGTTCGGCCTGTTCTTTGCGATTGATAACCGGTTCCAGAACATCCAACTGCAGGTCATCTGGATCATGGTGCTTCTGATCGGGGTATCCGTGGCAATGACAAGTTACGCGCTAAAGCGCGAATGGATCGACAAGGTAGTTTTGGGGGGCCTGTCTGCTGTCCTGACCCTTTTGGCGCTTTTGACATGGAACGCTGTTGCGGGTGATACGGTCGATGATCAGGTCATCGGCTTCGGTGCGGCCTTGTTCGAGACGGTCAAAGTCCCCAGCCAGTTGATCCAGTCCCTGCCCTATCTCTTTGTGGTGATTGTGCTTGCGGGCTTCGTCGGCAAAGCCATTCCGCCGCGCGCAGGGGGACAGCCCTATGTCAAGGAACGCTGAGATCCTCGCGGAGAAGATCCGCGAAATCGCAGGCCCTGCCCCTGTTCGCATAGGCCTGATCCTCGGGTCCGGTCTGGGCCATCTGGCCGGTGCGGTCGAAGGCGTGGCCATCCCCTATGACGAGCTGGACGGCTTTCCACATGCGGGCGTCAGCGGGCACAATCCGCAGCTTGTCATTGGCCAGCTTGAAGGGGTCCGCGTCGCCGTATTCGGCGGCCGCGCCCACTACTATGAAAGCGGTCGGGGCGACGCGATGCGCCTGCCCCTTGAGGTGCTGAAGGAACTCGGCGCGGACACGATGATCGCGACCAATGCGGCCGGATCCATGGTGCCCGAGATGCCTACGGGCGAGATTATGGCCCTGTCAGACCACATCAATTTCAGCGGGCTGAACCCGCTGATTGGCGAACAGACGGATGCGCGGTTTGTTCCGATGAAGGACTGCTATGATCCTGCTTTGCGGGACATCCTGCATGCTGCGGCGGTTAAAGCAGAGGTAAATCTGCATGAAGGCGTCTATGCGTGGTATTCCGGCCCGTCGTTCGAGACCGTGGCCGAAATAAAGGCGATCCGGACGCTCGGGGCCGACGCCGTGGGCATGTCGACGGTGCCCGAAGTCATCCTTGGCCGGTTCCTCGGGCTACGCTGCGGGGCGATTTCCACCATCACCAACATGGCTGCGGGCATGAGCGACGAATCCATCAGCCACACCCACACCAAGGCCATGGCCCCCTTGGGCGCGGCCAAACTGGAAAAGGTTTTGCGGGCCGCTTTACCGCATATTTAAGCGTTCTCCCCCTAAATGAGACAACTGGTCTTATTGCACTGCAGCATTTGGCGGTTGTAACTGGCCCCGTCTCGGGCGTAAGGGAACGGCATGCAAATCTATCTGCCCATCGCCGAAGTCTCCGTGAACGCGTTTCTGCTTCTCGGGCTTGGCGGTATTGTGGGCATCCTGTCTGGGATGTTTGGGGTCGGCGGCGGTTTTCTGATGACGCCGTTGTTGTTCTTCATCGGCATCCCGCCCGCTGTGGCCGTGGCGACCGAAGCCAACCAGATCGTCGCATCATCATTCTCCGGCGTGCTGGCGCACCTGCGCCGCAAGACCGTCGACCTGAAGATGGGGACGGTGCTGTTGATTGGCGGCTTGTGTGGTGCCGCACTCGGGGTCGTGCTGTTCAACTACCTTAAATCCTTGGGACAGGTCGATCTGCTGGTCCGGCTTTGCTACGTCGTGTTCCTGGGCGTGGTTGGCGGGCTGATGTTCTTTGAAAGCCTGCGGGCGATCCGTCGGGCACGCTCTGCACCTGGCGCACCGCCGCAGCGGCGCAAGCACGGGCTGGTGCACGCCCTGCCCTTCAAGATGAAATTCCGTGTCTCGGGACTCTATATCTCGGTCATTCCGCCGCTTCTGGTTGGGCTGACTGTCGGTGTGCTGGCCGCGATCATGGGTGTGGGCGGCGGGTTCATCATGGTGCCCGCCATGATCTATCTGCTGGGGATGCCGACGAAGGTCGTGATCGGGACATCCCTGTTCCAGATCATCTTTGTCACCGGTTTCACCACCCTACTTCATGCCACCACGAACTTCACCGTGGACGTCGTGCTGGCGGTCTTGCTCCTGGTAGGTGGCGTGATCGGTGCCCAGATCGGCACGCGGATCGGTGTGAAGATGAAGGCCGAACAACTGCGCATTCTGCTGGCGATGATGGTTTTGGCGGTGTGTGGCAAGCTGGCGCTGGACCTGCTGTTGACGCCAAGCGAACTCTATAGCCTTGGCGCGGCGGGGGGCCACTGATGTTGCGCTTGCTTGCCCTACTGGTCCTGATCTTGCCCACCTTTGCTGTCGCCCAAAGCGAAGAAATCGTGCTAGGCCTCAGCCGCGAAGAAGTGGCCATTACTGCGACCTTTGATGGTTCGGATGTTCTGATCTTCGGGGCCATCAAACGGGACGCACCTGCGCCCGAAGGTGGCGCGTTGGAGGTCATCATCACTCTTGCCGGACCGTCGGAACAGGTGACCGTCCGTCGCAAGGACCGTGTGTTGGGCATTTGGGCCAACACCGACGCGGTCGAGATTGACGCGGCACCGTCGTTCTATGCCGTCGCCTCTTCGGGTCCTCTCTCTCAGGTTCTAACGGCGGTCGAAGACCTCCGGCACCACGTCTCCATCCCACAGGTCATCCGGTCTGTCGGCGCACCGGACACGGTGGACAACGCCGGGTCGTTCACCGATGCCCTGATCCGCATTCGTGCGGGCGCCGGTCAGTACCAGATGCTGGAAGGTGACGTGTTGGTTGAGGAAGAGACCCTCTTCAAAACCGAAATCACCCTGCCCGCTTCCCTGACCGAAGGCGACTACGTCGCGCGCATCTTCATTACGCGGAATGGCGAAGTGGTCGACAGCTACGAGACCACGATCGCGGTGTTCAAGGCAGGGCTGGAACGGTGGTTGTTTGAAACCTCGCGCAACCAGCCGCTGTTCTACGGTCTGATGTCACTAGCCATCGCGATTGCCGCAGGCTGGCTTGCCTCGGCCGCGTTCCGCATTTTCCAGCGCTAGGCCCTAGCCGCGCCCGACGTAGGGCATCTTCGTTGCCATGATCGTCTGGAAGAGCGTGTTGGCATGGAGCGGCAGGTTCGCCATGTGCCAGACCGCATCCGCCACATGGGAGACCTCCATCGTCGGCGGCGGCACCTCACCCTTCTGGACGGCCTGATCGACAAGCCATTGCAGAAGCTCGGTTTCGGCATTGCCGATGTCGATTTGACCGGCAGCGATGTCGAAAGGACGCCCATCCAGCGCGAGGTTCTTCGTCAGGCCCGTCACACCGTGCTTCGTCGTCGTATAGGTCGCAGCCCCTTCGCGCGGGGTGTGGGCTGACACAGAGCCATTGTTGATGATCCGTCCGCCCTGCGGATCCTGCCTGCGCATCAGGCCAAAGGCCGCGCGGGCGCATAGGAACATGCCCGTCAGGTTCACGGCACTGGCCTGCAGCCAATCCTCGACCGGAATTTCGTCAATGGGGGCGGCGGGCGTGAAGATGCCCGCATTGTTGAACAGGCAATCCAACCGGCCCGTTGCCGTCACAAACATCTGAAAAGCGGCCTCGACCGCGTCGGGGTCGGTCACATCGCAGGGGATGACATGGGCATTGTCGCGCCCTTGGGCCACCTCGGTCAGCGCATCCTTGCGTCGCGCCAGAAGTCCGACCTGCCAGCCTTCTTCGAGAAACCGTTCGGCGACCGCACGGCCAATGCCACTGCTGGCACCTGTTACGATGATCGTTTTCATTCTGCATCTCCCGTCAGTTCCAGCGGCGCAGGTGCCACGGTCAAATCGTCAGTCCGCAGGGTCGTCGTCGGGCGGGCAAGGCGGTTGCGCACCACCCAGCAAAGCCGGTTCTCGGCCCGCGTGATCGCCACATAGGCCAGCCGTTTCCACAGCGGCTGGCCGGCTTCGACGCGCCCCATACGCGATGCGGCGTAGATATCCGGCGCAAAGACCTGCACCGTGTCCCACTGCGACCCTTGCGCCTTGTGAATGGTCACCGCCGCCCCGTGCAGGAACGTGGCCCCCATCCGTGCTGCGAAGGGGATGAACGGTTCCTCGTCTCCTTCATGTTCGATTTTCACGATCGAGGCGGCGCTCACCTGCGGGTCCTCGGCACCCATGACGTGCAAACGGCTGAAGCCCGGCTTTCGCCCTGGCCCCAGATAGATGACCTGCGCCCCTTTGATGAGGCCACGCGCCTCAAGATCGAGGCGCTTCTTGCGGTGCTTCATCGGAAGCTCGATCCCGTCACAGATCAGCGGCTCCCCTTCCAGCAATTCATCCTCGGGCGCGCCAAAGGCCGCGCGGAAGGCATGGATCAGTTTGATCCGTGTGGCGTTGCGCCAGACCAGACAGGGCGAGCGCGCCATCAGGTCGCTTTCCACCCGCTGGGCAAGGACCACACGTTCATCCTTTGCGGCAGCCTCGCCCACCAGCTTTTCGAAGTGGTAAAAATCAATCTGCGGATCGGCCAACGCGTGCGCCAGATCAAGGATGGGGTTGTCCGCTGTTTGCCGGTGCACGCGGCTCAGTTCCAGTTTGCGGGGGGCTGGGAGTGTATCGAACACCATCTGTCCGCCTTCGGCCTTCACAGGGGGCAACTGGGCGGGGTCGCCGAACAGAACCAGTGTCGGGAAGATCTCTTGCAGGTCCTCGAACTGCTTGGCGTCCAACATGGAGCTTTCATCAACGAACCCGATGTCCAGCG
>JAHDFG010000074.1:7514-8891 GCA_020628265.1 Pseudooctadecabacter sp.
TCGAACTGCTTGGCGTCCAACATGGAGCTTTCATCAACGAACCCGATGTCCAGCGGGTCCTCGCGCCGTTTCCAGCCGGTGATGAAATCGGACCCGCGCAGGCCAGCGGCTGCGAGCGCCGCCGGAATAGACGAATTCTTCTGATAACTCTCATATGCGCGTTCAAGCGCCACTTCGGTCAGGCCCTCGATTTCGGGCTTTTCGCCCTGTCCCGCCAGCCATTCGGCGACCTTCTCATACTCGGGATCGTAGACCGGCGTGTAGAGAATGCGATGGATGGTGGTCGCAGGCACGCCTCGGGTCCGAAGCACGGATGCAGCCTTGTTCGTCGGGGCCAGAATGGCAAGTGTGCGTCGGTCACGCCGCTTGCGGCCTTCCCAATCGCCCGACACCACATCGACGCCAGCACCCTGAAGCGACTTGAACAATTCCGCCAGCAACAGCGTCTTGCCGCTGCCCGCCTTGCCCAAAACGGCCAGAACGGAGCCATCGGGGTCGTCCTGCGGTGGCAGGGTCGTGCCCTCCAATAAATCAACGCCCGCACGGCCCAGCATATCCGACACGGTATCCCATGCGTCGGCCTGATCTTCGGAAAGTGTAAATGCGGGAAGAGCCATGGCGCGACACTATCCGCGCCATGGCACAGGGGCCAGTGCCTAAGCTGCCCGCTGAACCAGTTTTGCAGGTTTGGTTCCAAAAGCACGCGCGTACCAGTGTTCTGACAGCGCCGAGGAAATGCCGGCGCGCTGCAGCACACGGGCGCGGTCCGACGGATCGTAACTCCAGATGCCAACGCTGATCCGTTCCTTGCCTGTGCCAGTGCTGCCCAGAACGTCCGGACAAGACCCGATCATCCGGTAGATGCGCACCATGCGCGCGTCAAAGACACCGACGCATTGGGCCACGCCAAAACCGCGCCCGACCTCGGCCCCGCCAAGGACCAAGGCTGCAGCGATCCGCCCGTCGGCACATGGCGCAAGGCAGAACCGCGTGCTTTCCCAGATGAACGGGCTGCGGATCGCCTCCCCGTCCAGAAGGTGGTGAAAGTGATCGTTCACCATGGTTGGCCCCATCGTCGGTAAGAACCGCATGGAGCCGCCATGGGTGCCATCGGGGCGTTGCCAAATCACATAAAGCGGGTCTTCGGCATCGTATTCGTCGCGTTCGTAACCTTGTGCGTCGACAGCAACGTCCCAGCCCAAACGGTCGCGGAATTGCGTCGCCCGATCCTTGAACATTGTGTCCGCAAGCAAGGGCTGATCGTCGAGTTGTGATCCATAAAGATAACGTAGCATTCGGGCCTCCATCCGTATGGGCGGAGACCTTAGGGAGGCTCTGTTAAGGTGTGGTTTTAGGACCGTTCGGTGGGTGTTGCGT
>JAHDFG010000075.1 GCA_020628265.1 Pseudooctadecabacter sp.
TGAGGCCGAGCACAGCGTCGATGTTGTCCGCCTTTTCCTCGGCAGGGCCTTCGACAACGCCGGACATATACTCGGGCGGGCCATAGGCCTTCAGATAGGTCACGATCTCCTCGACTTCTTCATCGGAACAGAACGGGCCGTGCACGCGGGTAATCTTGGACCCACCCGCCATATAAAGCATGTCGCCCATGCCAAGCAGTTGTTCGGCGCCCATTTCACCAAGGATCGTCCGGCTGTCGATTTTCGAGGTCACCTGGAAGGAAATCCGCGTGGGGAAGTTCGCCTTGATCGTACCGGTGATCACGTCCACGGAGGGACGCTGTGTCGCCATGATCAGGTGAATACCGGATGCACGGGCCATCTGGGCCAGTCGCTGGATGCAGGCTTCGATCTCTTTGCCGGCAACCATCATCAGGTCGGCCATCTCGTCCACGATGACGACAATGTAGGGCATCTTTTCGGGCTGCAGTTCTTCGGTCTCGAACACGGGCTCGCCTGTGTCATCGTCAAAACCGGTCTGGACGGTCCGGCTGAACATCTCACCCTTGGCCAGCGCATCGGCCACACGGCCATTATAGCCGTCGATGTTACGCACGCCCATTTTGGACATCTTGCGATAGCGTTCTTCCATCTCGCCCACGACCCATTTCAGGGCCACGACGGCCTTCTTCGGGTCCGTCACAACAGGTGACAGAAGGTGCGGGATGCCGTCATAGACACTGAGTTCAAGCATCTTCGGATCGATCATGATCAACCGGCATTCTTCTGGGCTGAGCTTATAGAGCAGCGACAGGATCATCGTGTTGATCGCCACGGACTTACCAGAACCGGTCGTACCTGCGATCAGCAAGTGAGGCATCTTGGCAAGGTTGGCGATGATCGGTTCACCACCAATGTCTTTCCCCAAGGCCAGCGGCAGCTTCATGTTGCTGTCGCCAAAATCGCGGGCGGCGAGCATCTCACGCAACACAACCATTTCACGGTTCTCGTTCGGCAATTCGATGCCGATCACTGACCGTCCAGGCACCGTGCTCACACGGGCAGACAGCGCAGACATGGAACGGGCAATGTCATCCGACAAGCCAATGACGCGGGAGGCTTTGAGGCCCGGCGCCGGTTCAAGTTCATACATGGTGACAACGGGGCCGGGGCGGACCGAGACAATCTCTCCCTTTACGCCGTAGTCGTCCAGTACGCTTTCGAGCATCCTCGCGTTCTCTTCCAACGCTTCATCGGACAATACATGGCGGGTCACGTCGTCTGGCGAGGCCAGCAAACCAAGCGGCGGCATTTCATAGGCAGGGCGCTTATCGTCAAATTTCAAAGCAGGCTGTGCCTCGGCCTTGGCCTGACGGGACGGCTGGATTGCCTTGCGCGGCGGATGCTGCACGACAGACTTGGGTTCCGCGGTAGGAACCGGGGTGGCCGCAGGCATATAGGCCGTTGCAGCCGCCGGTGCGGGCACAGGTGCAGGTGCGGGTTCAGGCTGCGTGGCGATGGGGGTGTCATCGACGATGTCGATGACCTCTTCCATCGGGGCCTCAACCTCGGCCAGCGCCGCTTGTTGTTCCGTGTTCAGCACAAGCGGGCGCGGGCCCGTCGGCGTTGTCACAGGTGGTTCCGCACGCATTGCGGTTGATTGTTCCATGCGGCTGGCGATGGCCGCCGACACGGCCGGATTTACACCCGGCTTTGGCGCGGCCTGAACAGGCGGCGGTGTGCCGTTCCGTCGGCTGACCGCACTCGCGATCCGCGCAGAAATGCGATCCTGATCGGCTGCTGGAACCTCACCGTCCGCGACGGGCTGCTCAACCAATTCAGGCTCCGGCATAGGGTCGGACCGCTTGAGCAAAGACGCAAAGAGGCCTGGCTTGGGTTCGGCCTCAACCGTGCGAACAGGCGCGGCCAACGGCACGAACGCAGGATGCGCAGGGGCCTCAGACTCAACCGGATCGAAGTCTTCATAGCGGGTCGGCATCGCGGGGTTTGCCCGCACAACCGCTGCAACCCGCGCTGTTTCCTCGGCCATCGACGGCGCAGGGACAGCCCGTGCCGCGGCGAGTTCGGCCTCATATTCAGCACGCTCCTGACGGGACAGTTCGCGACGCTCCTGCACCTTCGTGCCCAGAGCCTGCGCCCCACGGTAGCTTGCCGATGCAGTCATGCCCAACACGCGCAACAAGGCTGAATAGGCAACGATCACACCAATTAACAGGAAGCGCCCCAGCTTACGGACCTCATACATCGTGAAGCCCAACGCAAAGGCCATGAAGGCCAGAACGCCTGCACCCATAACCAAGGACATCAGCTTGACGCTAAAGGACGTCCCGAACGGCAAGATGGTCAACAGAATAGACAACACCATGTCGCCGAAGTGCCCACCAAGACCAAAGCTTTCGTCCCAACCGGCACCGGGTGACAATGTTGCGGCATAGATTGCAGTGCCCGCAATCGCGATAGGGGCAAAAATGATCCGCCCGATGATCCGTTCCTGCCCATAATGCAGCGTGAACCGCAGGCCCCACGCCATCAGGACGACAGGCACCATCCATGAGGCATATCCCACGATCATAAACAGCGCCGCCGCAAAGGACGCACCCGGACGGCCAAGCCAGTTCTGAACAGGCGCATCCGTGGCCGACATAAAGTTGGGGTCGTCCGGCGCATAGGACCACAGCATCATGCCCACGATCAGACCTGCCACAAACAGGCCGATCCCGATCAATTCACGCCCGCGCTTTTCAATGGCGGCTTGCGTCGTGCTGTCGAGTAGCGGATCGCGCTGTCTTGTCTGATAGGATGCCATGTGCCTGTTCCTCACGTGTACAAACAGTCGCGGATACGCTCTAGCCCGCGCTGCGTTTCTTCTTTTGGGGCCACCAAAGCGACCCGAATATAGCCTGAGCCAGGATCCCCGCTTGGGTCGGGGCGGCTCAGGTATGCGCCGGGGAGAACCCGAACGCCTTTGTCTTTCCACAGCTTCAATGCTGCGGCTTCGCTGTCTTCAACCGGAAGCCAAAGGAAAAATCCGGCTTCGGGAGAGCTGTAAGAGTTCACACCAGCAAAAATGGCGTCGGCCGCATCAAACTTTTCCTGATAGAGACGACGGTTTTCAATGACGTGGCTTTCATCGGACCAGACGCGTTCAGAAACCCTTTGCAAAGGCATCGGCAATGGCGCGCCGGCATAGGCGCGCAACTGGCGGATTTCCTTGATATTGCGCGGCCCGCTAGCGACAAAACCCGACCGGAGGCCAGGCAGGTTGGACCGCTTGGACAGGGAATGGAAGACTACGACACGTTCAGGATCACATCCCGTGTCGGCCACGGCTTCCAATGCCCCCATCGGGGGTGTGTCACGGTAAATCTCGGAGTAGCACTCGTCCGCAAAGATTTTGAAATCGTGCTTCTCGGCCAGTGCAATCAGTTGCGCCCAATAGGCCGCATCCGCAACTGCGCCTTGCGGGTTCGCGGGCGAACAGATGTAGCAAATCGTCGTCCGGTCCAGAATGTCGGACGAAAGCGACGCATAGTCCGGCAAATGCCCCGTTTCGGCCGTAGCGGGCACCATGACCGGTTCGGCGTTCACCGACAGGGCGGCGATTGCATAGACCTGATAGAACGGGTTCGGCAGGAGAACGACCGGCTTCTGGCCATTTTTGGTTTCCGGCGCCAAGGCCATCGCGGCATTGTAAAGCCCCTCACGGGTGCCGTTCAGCGCCATCACACGATCAGGCGTCACGTCGACAGAATACCTGCCCGTCAGCCAGCCGCAAATCGCGGCCAACAGCTGAGGGGAGCCTTCGTTCGTCGGGTATTTCGAGAATTCCTGAACAGAGGCGGCAAGCACTTCGGGCACAAAGGACGGGAACGCATGCTGAGGCTCACCGATGGTCATGTTGACAGGCTCGCCGCCCGGATCATGGGCGTCGAGGAGGGCACGAAGGCGCGGCCAAGCATAGGCCGGTAGGTTCGAAAACCGCTCGGGGTACGTCATTACTGCCTCAAGATGCGGCCTCATTGGCGGGCCGCTTTTGTCCAAAGTAGCAAACGCGCGACTCTGCTGTCCAGAAAAAGGGTGCGATCCCTTGGACTTGTGTGGCTTTTAGGCCAGCGCGGCCTCAACGGCGGCGCTGATCCGCAGCAAACGTTCGTCCGAACGCGGCGCGGTGTTGACCAAAATGCCTGTCGACGGCGTTCCCGTGGGCAGCGCCATAGAGGCCAGCCCCATAAGGTTCGCAACCCGCGTGTTGCGCAGCGTCAGAAGGTTTTGCTCAATGTAATAGGCGTCATCACTCAGCAGACGGTCATAGTTCGGCGGCATATTTGCCGCCCCGGGACACAACACAGCGTCATATCCGGCGGTGGCAGAGGCATATGTCTGACGGATGTCTTCCAGCTCGCCCCAAAGGGCCAGATAGTCATGCGCCAGCACATCTTTGCCACCCCGCACCCGTTCAAGGATTTGCGGGAACATCTTGTCCGGAGACGCCTCAACCAGATCGCGCCAATTGGCATAGGCATCGGCTGTGTAGAGGGGCAGCGACATGGCAAAAGCGCGCTCCAGCTCAGGCACCGCCAAGGGCACGATTTCAGCCCCGTTCTGGGCAAGACGATCCAGCGTTATATCGTATGCCTTGCGACTTTCATCAGCCAGTTCGTCCAGGACGATGCTTTGCAGGGCGGCAAATCGCATGCCGGTCAAAGATGTGCCCTGAAGATCGACAGGCTTGGCACCCGACAGTGCTGCAAACATCAGGCCTGCGTCCTCGACCGACCGGCAAAGCGGGCCGACCGTATCAAACCGCGAACACAAGGGAACCGTGCCCTGAAGCGACAACCGCCCGAAGGTGGTCTTAAAGCCCACCAGATCATTCCAGACGGAGGGTATGCGGACGGACCCGCCCGTGTCAGACCCAACCGCCGCCGCCGCAAGACCGAACGCAACTGAAGCAGCCGCACCAGAAGACGACCCGCCGGGAACGGCGTTTTCATCGTTCACGCAGGGCGGCGTCGCGGTGATGGGGTTCAGACCCAACCCGCTGAAGGCAATCTCGCTCATGTGGGTTTTGCCGAGACAAACCAGACCCATCGCGGTGGCAGTCGTTAGCACTTCGGCGTCCTGTTTGGGCGTGCGGCCTGCCATCAACGCGGTGCCTGCTTCGGTCGCGATGCCAGCCGTATCGAACAGATCCTTCCAAGACACAGGCACACCATCCAAGGGGGATAGCCGTCCGCCAGACTTGGCCCGTTCGGACGCCGCCGCAGCCTCTGCCCGTGCGCGGTCCGCCGTGACCCTCGCATAAATCCGGTCCCGCAGGGGGTGGGCATCAATGGCCTGCAAATAGACCTCGCACAGATCAACCGGATCAATGTCGCCTGCCGCGATCCCCCGTCCGAGGTCCGCCGCCGTCATCCAAAGCCAATCCTGTTGCATCTGAAACCCTCCTGATTGCGGCGACGGTAGCGACCATCCCGCGCATGGACAATCCCGCACGGCTGACCATATTGCAGGTCATGGAATTGGACACCGATATCGTCATCGTAGGAGGCGGGCTCAACGGCCCCGCCTTGGCAATTGGCCTTGCACAGATCGGCCTTCACGTGACGATCATCGACACTCTGCCCGCCCCGACACGAAAGATGCAGGACTTTGACGGCCGGTCCTATGCCTTGGCCCATGCGTCCATGCGATTGCTCAGGGGTTTGGGGCTGTGGGACATGGTGGCGGACAACACCCAACCCATGCTTGAGATCAAAGTGACGGACGGCAAGGCCGGTGAGGGTCCAAGCCCGTGGATGCTGCATTTCGATCATGCCGAGATCGAAGAAGGTCCAATGGGGTATATGTGCGAGGACCGGCACCTACGCCTTGCCCTGCTGGACGCCATGGACGAGAGCGACCGGATCACCCAGCTGAATGGCGAAACGGTGGTGTCCCAATCCGATGGCGCTGTCACGTTGGCGTCCGGCAAAACGGTTCAGGCCAAGCTCATCATCGGGGCGGACGGACGAAGCAGCGGCACCGCCGAACGCGCCGGCATCAAACGCACAGGCTGGGGCTATGGCCAGACGGCAGTGGTTTGCGCCGTTGAACACGAGAAACCCCACAACGGAATCGCACATCAGTTCTTCATGCCAAGTGGTCCACTGGCCATATTGCCGCTGACCGGCAACCGCTGTTCGATCGTCTGGTCCGAGACGGATGCCCGAGCGCAAGAGATCATGGCGATGGATGATGCCTGTTTTCTGGATGCCCTGCGGCCTGCGTTCGGGGATTTTCTGGGTGAGATCGCCCTGACCGGAAAGCGGTTCAGCTATCCACTAGGCCTGACGATTGCGCAGCGGTTCATTGCAGATCGTGTGGCCCTGATCGGTGACGCGGCGCATGGCGTCCACCCCATCGCGGGGCAAGGCCTGAATGCCGGTCTGCGCGATGTGGCTGCCTTGGTCGATGTGCTGTCAGACGCCAAGGCACGGGGTGAGGACATCGGCAACAGCGCCGTCCTTGCCCGCTATGAGCAATGGCGCCGCTTTGATACAGCAACACTGGCCATCGCCACCGATACGTTCAACCGTCTGTTTTCAAATGATAACCCGCTGCTTCGCGCAGTGCGTGACGCCGGTATGGGCTTGGTGAATGCAGCACCGGGGTTGCGCCGCACTTTCATTCGGGAAGCCGCCGGCCTGACGGGCGATTTGCCAAGCCTGATGCGCGGCTGATCCTAGTCCTGATCAATCACCCGCGCTTCGTCGATCAACAGCACGGGAATTCCCCCTCGGATCGGATAGGCAAGGTGGGCGGCATTGCTGACCAACTCCTGCCGTTCGGCATCATATCGCAAGACGCCATGACACTGGGGGCACACAAGGGCCTCCAACATGCGGGGATCAAATTCCTGATGGCTCACTGAACAACTTTCTTGTCATCGTCGCCGCTATGAAGCGCATACTCGATCAAAGTGACAAGCGTTTCCCTGCGTGTGGTCAACGAAGGCGCCTCGAGCAGGGCTTGTTTTTCTTCAGGCTCGAACGGGCAAAGCATCGCTAGCGAGTTGATTAACAACTCCGGCTCTGCTTCCTTTATACCTTCCCAATCGGTGCTGAGCCCTCGATCCTCAAAGAACCGCGCAAGCAGATCCATAAGGCCATCCCGATCCAGCCCATGGTCGGTTTCCTCCGGCCCACGGTCCGCCTCAAATCCAGTCCACTCGATCCGGCAACGACGATAGGGGGAGAACCCCTCAACCTCTTCACGGACCCTGAAACGGGATACACCGCTCAGCGTAATCATGTACCGGCCATCATCCGTCTCGGACATGGCGGTCACCCGCCCCGCGCACCCAATGGAATGCAGACGGCTGGTCCCGTCGGCCGCCTCAAACGGCTGGATCATACCGATCAAGCGGCCGTTGGTTTTCAACGCGTCATCGAGCATCGCAAGGTACCGCGGCTCAAACAGATGCAATGGCAGACGCGCACGGGGCAGCAACAGTGCCCCGGGCAGCGGGAAAATCGGAATAACGTCGGGCAGATCGGTCGGCTTCACCATAATACGGGATTTAGCCCTGTTGGCCGATCAGGCAAATATCATCGAAGACAGTTTTCGACGCCCGTTCAAGACGACCGGATCGGTCGGCTTCAGCGCATCAAAAACGGTGAACAACTGGGTCTTTGCAGCACCGTCGTTCCACTCCCGATCACGACGGAAGAGCTCCAGCAATTCGTCGACTGCGGCCTCCGCATCACCGGCAGCGTTCAGCGCAACCGCAAGATCAAACCGTGCCTGATGGTTGTCGGCATCTGCCTCGACGGCGGCCTTCAATTCGGCCACCGGACCGGCATCTACCGCCTGCCGCGCCAATTCAATCGCGGCACGGGCAGCCTCGACCTCGGAGGCATCGGCGATCTCAACCGGAGCACCGTTCAATGCCGCCTCGGCCTCATCAACCTGTTCCAACGCCAGATAGGCACGTGCAAGCCCACCGTAGGCTGCGGCATTCGCCCCGTCTTCCTGCAAGATCGCCGCAAAGGTTTCGGCAGCATCAGCAGCCGCACCTTCGGCCAGCATGGCTTCAGCTGCTTCAATTGCATCTGCCAGACCATTGTCCGGCTCACCGGCCAGATCCGCGATCTTGTTCACAAATGCGCTCACTTCACTCGGCGGCAAAGCGCCCTGAAAGCCATCGACCGGCTGGCCCTGATAGAAGGCGTAGACCGTCGGGATGGACTGAACCCGCAACTGTCCCGCGACCGCCTGGTTCTGGTCGACATCGACCTTCACCATTTTCACGCGCCCGCCCGCAGCTTTCACAGCCTCTTCCAAAGCAGGGCCAAGCGTCTTGCAGGGGCCGCACCACGGTGCCCAGAAGTCCACAATCACCGGCACCTCTTGGGAGGCTTCGATCACATCCTGCATGAAGGTGGCATCGCCACCGTCTTTCACCAGATCATCCGCCGCAGCAGGCTGGCCACCACCAAGTTCAAGCATTGATCCCTCCGGTCACATCTTGCGTTGGCGTCTATATGGGCAAGAGCCGGCCAAAGGCCAAGGGGCAAGCCAGTATTCGCTAAAGATCGAAGGTCGCAAAGACGGGAGCATGGTCGCTGGGCTGTTCCCAACCACGAACATTCCGCAACACGCGACTGGAATGCGCGGCAGAGGCAATATCCGGTGTCGCCCAGACATGATCCAACCGCCGCCCCTTGTCGGCGGCATCCCAATCAGGGCTGCGATAGCTCCACCAGCTGTAAAGCCGCCCTTCTGGAATATCCTTGCGGGTCACATCGACCCAATTCCCTGCGTCTTGGGTCTG
>JAHDFG010000076.1 GCA_020628265.1 Pseudooctadecabacter sp.
CGGCCCGCCATCCGGACACAAGCACCTTGTGCTGGGGGGACAACAGCAGTTCTTTCGCGTTCCCGAATGCACCTGGCGCAAACCGGATCGGCGCGAGCTTGTCCAACGCCCGCACAGCACGATGCCCATGCCACCGTACCGGCTGCAGCCCGTGGTCCAGCGTGCGCACCAGATCGCCAACGGCAATGTCTTGGATCGGCGTCATACCCCGTTCGGTTTCGATCAGCGTGCCCGCCGCGAAGCAGGGTGGACCAAGATCGCCCACATCCAGCGGACCCTCGGTCGACACATCCCG
Organism: Pseudooctadecabacter sp.; assembly: GCA_020628265.1. GTDB lineage: Bacteria > Pseudomonadota > Alphaproteobacteria > Rhodobacterales > Rhodobacteraceae > Octadecabacter. The sequence continues at coordinate 296 of JAHDFG010000076.1, forward strand.
CGCCCGCAAGAACGTGCCATCCTGCAAGATTTGCCCGTCCGTCGGCGTAAAGACCGCGCTTCCGTCACTGAGGTAAAAGGTCGTGCCCGTATAGGTGACACGGGTGCCATCATCGAGGCGCATAGTGATGGTATCCCCCGGCCACGAGGCCGTCACATCCAGCCCGTTGACCGAATCCCCGTCAAACTTGTCGATGTCTCCATCGTCGTTCTGATCGGTGAAGCTCAGGTTCTGAAACTGCAAAGCCGTCCCGCGAGACGGCGGGTTTGCTGGGTCTATAAAGAAGAACTGGTCTGTATAAGTTGTGGGCATTACGCCACCCGTACTGATTGCGAACAATCGTAAAATGGCGTGCGAATTGGTCCTATTTCGGGAACAATTAAGGATACCTTAGGGTAAATTTCGGCACTCCCTTTCAGTTAAAGGGAGGTGAAAATCTTTATATTTCAGATGGATAGTTTTCGTTTCCGCTAGGGCAACAATTGCGGCCCCAGCGGAAACAATTCTTCAAATGCGGCAAAACTGCGCCTTATTCGGCAGGCACAGCCGTTTCTTCGATGCCAAGGGGGGCCGGCAGATGCACCAACATCTCCTTGGGGCAAATCTGCAGGAAGTTGCCCTTTTCGACGTCCCAGTGCTGCAGGATATCCGCGGCCTTGCGGCTGCCGGTTTCCGCCAGATGGCGTTCGACCAACCCGCGAAGCTGCTGTTCCCAGTGATCCACCGTGACACCACAGGTCACCAGCGTTTCCATGTTGATCAGATCAGGCGCCTGACGCTCGGGATCGTACAGATACGCCATACCGCCCGTCATACCCGCGCCAAAGTTCGCGCCAATCGACCCAAGGATCACAGCAACACCGCCGGTCATGTATTCACACCCGTTGGAGCCACAGCCCTCGATCACGACCTTCGCGCCGGAGTTTCGAACGGCGAACCGTTCCCCTGCACGACCGGCGGCGAACAGGTAACCATCCGTCGCACCGTAAAGAACCGTGTTGCCGATGATCGTGTTCTCGGACGCCACCAGCGGGCTCGCCATCGGCGGGCGCACAACAACCGTACCACCGGACAGACCCTTACCGACATAGTCGTTGGCATCACCGGACACTTCCAGCTTCAGACCAGGGGCGGCAAAGGCCCCCAGCGACTGACCGGCAGAGCCCTTCAGCTTCACCGTCAGGTGATCCGGCTGCAGGCTGTTCCGCATCCCGAAGTTCTGGACAATATGGCTCGACGTCCGCGTACCAATCGTCCGCAGCGTGTTCTGCACCGCATACTCCAGCTGCATCTTCTCGCCGTCATTCAGGAAGCGCGCGGCATCCTTCACGATTTGCGCATCCAGCGTATCCGGCACAGCGTTCCGAGGCTTGTTGCGGTCGTAGACGATCTCCTTGGCCCCATCGACCGTGATCAGCATGGGGTTCAGGTCCAGATCATCAAGGTGGGCAGACCCACGGCTGACCTGATCGAGCAGATCAGCACGGCCAATGACCTCGTCCAAAGACCGCGCACCGATCTCGGCCAGAATCTCCCGCACTTCGGTCGCATAGAAGGTGATCAGGTTCACCACCTTGTCGGCATTGCCAGTGAACTTCTCACGCAAGCTTTCGTCCTGCGTACAGACACCCACGGGGCAGGTGTTCGACTGACACTGACGGACCATGATGCAGCCCATTGCGATCAACGCAGCCGTACCGATGCCGTATTCCTCGGCCCCCAGCATCGCCGCCATGACGATGTCACGGCCCGTGCGCAGGCCACCATCGGTCCGCAGGGTCACACGATCCCGCAGGTTGTTCATCGCCAGAACCTGATGCGCCTCGGTCAGGCCCATCTCCCACGGCAGACCCGCGTATTTGATCGACGTCGCAGGGGACGCACCGGTGCCGCCATTGTGCCCCGAAATCAGGATCACGTCGGCCTTGGCCTTCGCCACACCAGCCGCAATCGTGCCAACGCCAGAGGACGCCACGAGTTTCACCGTCACCTTACAGCGCGGGTTGATCTGCTTAAGGTCGTAGATCAGCTGCGCCAGATCCTCGATCGAATAGATATCGTGGTGCGGCGGCGGTGAAATCAGCGTCACGCCCTTGGTCGAATGGCGCAGACGCGCAATCAGGTCGGTGACCTTCATACCGGGCAACTGACCACCTTCACCGGGCTTGGCGCCCTGCGCGACCTTGATCTCAAGCTCTTCGCACTGGTTCAGATATTCGGCGGTCACACCAAAGCGGCCCGACGCCACCTGCTTGATCTTCGCAGAGGGGTTGTCGCCATTGGGCTCCGGCACGAAATGCGCCGGATCTTCGCCGCCCTCACCGGAATCCGACTTCGCGCCAATCCGGTTCATGGCCACGTTCAGCGTCTTATGCGCCTCAGGCGACAGCGCACCCAGCGACATGCCCGGCGTCACGAACCGCTTGCGGATCGACGTGATGCTCTCGACCTCTTCAATCGGAACCTTCTTGCCCAAAGGCTTGATCGCCAACAGGTCACGTAGGTGGATCGGCGGGTTGCTCTGCATCGCGCCGGAATACTGCTTCCACAGCTCATAGGACGCGCGGTTACAGGCCTGCTGCATCAGGTGCATGGTCTGCGCTTCCCACGCGTGCTTCTCGCCAGACCGGCGGGCCTTGTAGAAGCCCCCAATCGGCAGCACGTCTTGGCCACCCAGCCAACCGGCGCGGTGAACCTCTTCGACCTTCTTCTGAATACCGGTCACACCGATACCGGAAATCCGGCTGGTCATGCCCGGGAAGTATTCGGCCACCATCGCGCGGGACAGGCCCACGGCCTCAAAGTTCAAGCCACCGCGATAGCTGGAGATCACGGAAATCCCCATCTTCGCCATGATCTTCAACAGACCTTGGTCGATGGCATACCGATAACGCGCAACGGCCTCCGTCAGGGTGCAATCCAGCAGACCACGTTCGATGCGATCATCCAAAGAGTCCTCGGCCAGATAGGCGTTCACCACCGTCGCACCACAGCCGATCAGCACGGCAAAGTAATGCGGGTCGATACATTCCGCCGACCGCACGTTGAGAGAGGTAAACGTCCGCAGCCCCTTGCGCGTCAGCCAGCTGTGCACAGCGGACGTGGCAAGGATCATCGGCATAGGCACTTTGCCTTCGCTCTGATGCTGGTCGGTCAGCGTCAGATGACCCGCGCCAGACCGCACGGCATCTTCGGCCTCTGCCCGAATACGGGTCAGTGCTTCGCTCAACGCACCGGCACCTGCGCCAGCGGGGAAAGTACAATCGATCTCAACGCAAGGCGCATTGAATGACGCCTGCAGCGCGTCCCACTGGGCGTTGCCCACGAACGGGCTGTCCAGAACCAGAATCTCAGTCTGGCTGCTGTCCTCATCCAGCACGTTCTTGAGGTTCCCGAACCGCGTCTTGAGGGACATCACGCGGAATTCGCGCAGACTGTCGATCGGCGGGTTCGTCACCTGAGAGAAGTTCTGACGGAAGAAGTGGCTCAGCGGGCGGTACTTCTCAGACAGCACCGCGCTTGGCGTGTCGTCACCCATGGACGCCAGCGCCTCTTTGGCATCTTCCGCCATCGGGGCGAGGATATTTTCCAGCTCTTCAATGGTGTAGCCCGCTGCGATCTGACGGCGGCGCAGTTCCGCACCTTGATAGAGCGGGCTTTCCGTCACCGCGCCAAGCTCGTCATCCAGCTCGTTGATCTTGCCGACCCACTCGCCAAACGGCAGGGCCGCGGACATTTTGTCCTTCAGTTCTTCGTCGTGATACAGCGCACCCTTGCCCATGTGCACACCGATCATCTGACCGGGGCCCAGCGCGCCCTTCTCAACGACCGTGGCCTCATCGGTGGGCACCATGCCCGCCTCGGACCCAGCGATCAGCAGGCCGTCGCCGGTGACGACATAGCGCATCGGGCGCAGACCGTTGCGGTCCAGACCCGCGCAAACCCAACGACCATCGGTCATGGCCAGCGCTGCGGGGCCGTCCCACGGCTCCATCACAGCGTTGCAATAGGAATACATGTCCCGCCAGGACTTCGGCAGTTCGGTCGCCTGCTTGGACCAGCTTTCCGGCACCAGCATGGTCTTCGCCATGGGGGCGGACCGGCCCGCACGCACCAGAACCTCAAACACCGCGTCCAGCGCAGCCGAGTCAGACGACCCGCCAGCCACGATGGGTTTGATGTCCTCGGCCATGTCCCCAAACGTGGAAGACGCCATGCGGATTTCGTGGGACTTCATCCAGTTCAGGTTGCCCTTCAGCGTGTTGATCTCACCGTTGTGGGCCAACATGCGGAACGGCTGGGCCAGCCACCACTGCGGGAAGGTGTTGGTGGAATACCGCTGGTGATAGATCGCGAACGCGGACTCAAACCGCTCGTCCATCAGGTCGGGGTAGAACTCACCCACCTGTTCGGCCAGCATCATGCCTTTGTAGATGATCGACCGGCAGGACAGGGACGCCAGATACAACCCGTTGATCCCGACTGCCGCAGCCGCCTTCTCGATCCGGCGGCGGATCACATAAAGCTCCCGCTCGAAGGTCTCTTCATCGACACCCTTAGAGTTGGAAATCAGGATCTGTTCGATCTCGGGCCGCGTCGCGTTGGCCTTCTCACCCAGACACTCGATGTTCACCGGAACATGACGCCAGCCGTAGATGTAATAGCCCATCCGCAGCACTTCGCTCTCGACGATGGTCCGGCAGGTCTCCTGCGCGCCAAAGTCCGTGCGCGGCAGGAACACCTGACCCACAGCCAGCAACTCACCCTCACGCGGCTCGTGGCCGGTGCGGGCCACCTGATCGTAGAAGAACGGCACAGGGATTTGAACGTGGATGCCAGCGCCATCACCAGTCTTACCATCCGCATCCACCGCACCACGGTGCCAAATGGCCTTCAGCGCGGCGATCCCGTTCTCCACCACATTGCGGCTCTTCTTGCCGTCGATCGAAACGACCAGACCAACACCACAGTTGGCCTTCTCTTCGCTCTCGTCATACAGACCGTTCTCGGCCATCCACTGGCGCTTGGTGCGTTCGGCCTCGGCCCATGCTGCATCATACTTGGTCATGTCGTCTCTCCTCGTCCCTTGCCCACTTCGGGCGGTCCGTCTTGGTCTTAAAATTCGATTGTCTGGTTCAGGGTCGGCGCATCAAAGGATGACATCTCGACGCCGCAACCGTGTTTCGGGTTCACCGACAGGAAGCCGGGCTCATCGGGGAAGATGAACTCAACCGGCGTGTCGTTATTCTCGAACGAGCCGTTGGCGCTGGTGTAGGTGCTGATGCCCCCGATGAACATCCGCCACTCTGCGCTCGCGAACTCACGTCCCTGCGCGCTCCACACCTCATTGCCCTCGGCGTCATAGGCCGTCAGCGCATATTCCGTCCGCAGCAGGGTCACATCATCAATGACCACGCTTTCACCGGTCAGCTGGTCATAGCCCACATACCGGCTATCCCCGATCTCGGCGCTCTCGGTTGTGAAATCCCACGTATCCACGTCACCGGCCAACAGGTCCGACATGGACATGGAATCCGCCGAAGACGCCAACCGCTCCGTGTGACCGGACCGCAGGTGGAAACTCTCGACCCATTCGGCCTCGCTGTTGATCTTGCCAACGTAGCTCAGCCCCTCTTCGTCCATCGTCGCACGGCGCTGCTCGCCGGCGGCATCGATGTCGCAGGTAAAGTAGTGGGACACAGAACAGGACGTGCTCTGGATTGTCAGATAGGCCTCGCACCCCGCAGGCAGCGAGAACTGGTCCTGTGCCATGGCCGAAGGAACAGCCAGCGCACTGGCGATCAAAGCGGCGAGGGTCGTCGTCTTCATCATCTGTTCATTCTCCATGTCAGCCAATCTGACCTATCTCATTTGGGCAGCTGGCGCGGCTGCCATACGCTTGCCATACGCAAACCATACGCGAGCCATACGCCTGTTTTTGCCCCTATTCGGCGGCGACAGAGGCCCCCGCACTCAGGTAATCGAGGATCGCATCCGCCGCCTCACGACCGTCCTTGATGGCCCAAACCACCAGCGACGCACCGCGCACGATGTCACCTGCGGCAAACACGCCATCAAGGCTCGTTTTGCCGGTGTTGAACTCGGCCTTCACGGTGCCCCAACGGGTCACTTCCAGACCGTCAACACCCCAGAGCTTCGGCAGGTCCTCAGGCTCAAAGCCCAGCGCCTGCACAACCAGATCGGCATCTTCCACATAGTCGCTGCCTTCAATCAACTCAGGCATCTGGCGGCCCGTCGCATCCGGCGCGCCAAGGCGCATCTTCTGGACCATCACGCCCTCAACCTGCTCACCACCAGTGAAGCCCTTGGGCGCGGACAGCCAAACAAATTCCACGCCTTCTTCTTCGGCGTTCTGAACCTCACGCTGGGATCCCGGCATATTCGCCTTGTCGCGGCGGTACAGGCATTTGACCGACTTGGCACCCTGACGGATCGCCGTCCGCACACAGTCCATCGCCGTGTCGCCCCCACCAATGACGACCACGCGCTTTCCTTCGGCATTCAGCTCACCGCTGTCGAACTCTTCCACGTCGTCGCCAAAGCTCTTGCGGTTGCTGGCGGTCAGGTAATCAATCGCGCGAACGATACCGTCGGCACCCACGCCAGGGGCTTCCAAAGCCCTTGTTTTATAGACGCCCGTGGCGATCAGCACGGCCTCGTGCTTGCCTCGGATCGCATCGAACGAAAGGTCTTCACCGACGTTGCAGTTCAACACGAACTCCACGCCGCCGTCTTCCAGCTGCTGCATCCGCTTCATGACCACGTCTTTCTCCAGCTTGAAGCCGGGAATGCCGTAGGTCAGCAGGCCGCCGCCGCGATCGTAGCGATCATACACCGTCACCTGCACACCCTGACGGCGCAGCACATCCGCTGCCGCCAGACCACCGGGGCCAGCCCCGATGATGCCCACGCTTTCGGGGCGTTCCGTGTGCGGCTTGATGGGCTTGACCCAGCCCTGCTCGAACGCGGTATCGGTGATGTACTTTTCCACAGATCCGATGGTGACCGTCCCATGGCCCGACTGTTCAATCACGCAGTTGCCTTCGCACAGACGGTCCTGCGGGCAGATCCGACCACAGATTTCAGGGAAGGTGTTCGTCGCCTGAGAGACCTCATAGGCTTCCTGCAAACGCCCCTCTGCGGTCAGGCGCAGCCAATCGGGGATGTTGTTGTGCAGCGGGCAATGGGACTGGCAATAAGGCACGCCACACTGGCTGCACCGGCTCGCCTGCTCCGCAGCCTTCTCGGCGGCGAACTCCGCATAAATCTCTCCGAAATCTTCCGTGCGTAGATTGGGGGCCCGCTTCTCGGGCATATCCCGTTCCACGTTCACAAACTTCAGCATCTTTTGACCAGCCACAGGAGTCTCTCCCCATTCGAATTCAGAACCGCCTCTCTAATCCGGTCTCTCCAGAAAGAAAAGTCAGCATAGTTTACCTATTTGCCGGAAATGCGACCCCGATCAAGTCTCAAATTCGAAAAACAGCAAAATATTAGGTCCGATACGGACCTATCAACAACCTTTCGTCAGAATCGCATTGATTTAGAAAGGTCAAAACGAATCAACGGATGCCATGCCCCTTCTTACGCTCGTCCTTGTCGCCTTGATCCAAGGCATCACCGAATTCCTACCCGTGTCGTCCTCGGGGCACCTTATTTTATTGCCCCAACTCACAGGGATGGCGGATCAGGGCCAGGTCATCGACGTCGCCGTTCACGTGGGCACCCTCTTCGCCGTGATCCTCTATTTCTGGTCCGATGTACGTGCCGCCATTGTCGGACTGGGCCGTCTGTTGCGCGGAAAAATCGACACACAAGGCGCGTTCCTCGCACTTTGCCTGATCGTCGCAACGATCCCCGTGGTGATCTTCGGCCTGATCCTGAAACTGACGGGCCTTGATGACATGATGCGGTCCATCACGGTGATCGGCTGGACGATGTTGATCTTCGGCCTCGTCCTCTACTGGGCCGACCAAACCGGCCCCACCACCCGTGAGGCGCATCAATGGACCCTGAAACACGCCCTGACCATGGGCCTCTGGCAGGCGATTTCCCTGATCCCGGGAACCTCCCGCAGCGGCATCACGATTACTGCCGCTCGCCAGCTGGGCTATAAAAGGGAAGACGGCGCCAAACTCGCGATGCTCATGTCGATCCCAACCATCATCGCATCGGGCGTCTTGCTCGGGGCCGAAGTCGCCATGAACGCCGACGCAGCTGCCGCCCGTGACGGTGCCATCGCGGCAGGCCTAGCCTTTCTGGCCGCCCTCGCAGCCCTGACCCTGATGATGCGCCTGCTGCGCACCGTCAGTTTCACGCCCTACGTGATCTACCGCGTGATCCTCGGCCTGATCCTGTTGTACGTGGCCTACACCTAGGCCTTCAGGTTCTTGGCGCTTTCCTTGATTCAGGGGTTTCGCAGAAACACCTACGCCTTCAAATTCTTGGCGCTCTCTTTGATCGCGTCGTACTGACCAGAGGGCCGGAACCGCCACA
>JAHDFG010000077.1 GCA_020628265.1 Pseudooctadecabacter sp.
GGACGGGTTGGAGGGCGCGGATTGGGCGGCAGAGGCCGTGGCCGAATTGCAGGCCCTGCCCAATGTCCGGCTGATGACGCGGACCACCGTGACGGGGGCCTATGACCAAGGCACTTATGGGGCGCTGGAACAGGTGGCGCACCACGTGCCGCGTGGTGACGCGCCGCGCGAGTGTTTCTGGCGGATCGTGGTCAAACGCTCGATCCTTTGCGCAGGGGCGTTGGAGCGGCCCATCGCGTTTCCGAACAACGACCGCCCCGGCATCATGATGGCCAGCGCCGTGCGCAGCTATCTCAACCGTTGGGGCGTGGCGCCGGGTAAGGCGGTCACCGTGTTCGCCAACAACGACGATGCCCACCGAACCGCCGTGGATCTGGCCGAGGCTGGCGTGAACGTCGTCGCCGTGATCGACAGCCGCGCGGATGTGCAGGCGCTGGGCGACTACACGCTCTATACCTCGGGTGCGGTCACGGCCACCAAGGGCCGCCATGCGCTGGAAAGCATCACGATCGCTCATTCCGGCGGCACGCGCGAACTCCGCACCGATTGTCTGGCGATGTCCGGCGGCTGGAACCCGACAGTGCATCTGACGTGTCACATGAACGGGCGGCCCCAGTGGTCCGACGACCTGTTGTCCTTTGTCCCGACCGAAGGTGCCATTCCCGGAATGGTCGTGGCGGGGGCTGCGAACGGGCATATGTCGACTGCCGCTTGTTTGAAATCCGGTGCGCAGGCAGCCTGTGAAGTCGCGTCCGATCTGGGCCTCGCACCCAAGGCCGATGTGCCAAGTGCCGAGGATGATCCCTACCGGATTGAGCCCATGTGGCAGGTCGACGGCAAAGGGCGCAAATGGCTCGATTTTCAGAACGACGTGCATGTCAAAGACATCAAGATCGCCGCGATGGAGAATTTCCGCAGCGTTGAGCATATGAAACGCTACACGACCCAAGGGATGGCCACCGATCAGGGTAAGTCGTCCAACGTCGCGGCCCTCGCCGTGCTGGCCGACGCCACGGGGCGTGGGATACCAGAGACGGGTACCACGACCTTCCGTCCGCCTTATGTGCCCGTGTCCATCGCCGCCATGGGGGCCGGATCGCAGGGCCACGGCTTTGCCCCCGAACGGCACACCACGTCCCACAAAGCCAGCGTGGCCCGCGGCGCGCCCATGATCGAGGCGGGCCTGTGGTACCGCCCCAGCTATTTCCCCGCGCCCGGTGAGACGACGTGGCTGGAAAGCTGCAACCGAGAGGTCGGCTACGTGCGCAATGCCGTCGGTGTCTGCGACGTCAGCACTTTGGGCAAGATCGACATTCAGGGACCGGATGCCGCCGCTTTCCTGGATTTCGTTTACTGCAACACGTTCAGCACCCTGAAAGAGGGCCGCGTGCGCTATGGTCTGATGCTGCGCGAAGACGGCCATGTGATGGACGATGGCACCACCGCGCGGTTGGGGCCGGAACATTATGTGATGACGACGACGACGGCTGCGGCGGGGCAGGTGATGACCCATCTGGATTGGGTGGCGCAGGCGTTGCGTCCCGATCTGGATGTGCGCTTCGCCTCTGTCACCGAACAATGGGCGCAGTTTGCGGTGGCGGGGCCGCATGCGCGCGATCTGCTGAATTCGGTGCTGGATGATCCGATTGATGGCGACAGCTGGCCGTTTATGTCTTGCGGGAACGTGTCCATTGGCGGGGTGCAGGGGCGGCTCTTCCGCATCTCATTTTCCGGCGAACACGCCTACGAGGTCGCGGTGCCGTCCCGCTATGGCGCGTCCCTGTTCCGGCAGTTGGTGGCACAGGCAGAGGCCATGGACGGAGGCGCCTACGGGATGGAGGCGCTGAACGTTCTGCGGATCGAAAAGGGCTTCATCACCCACGCGGAAATCCACGGTCGGGTCACGGCCTTTGACATCGGCTTCGATCGGATGGTCAGCCAGAAGAAGGACTGCATCGGCAATGCCGCGAGCCGCCGCGAAGGGCTGCTAGAGCCGGAGAGGGAGCAGATGGTCGGCCTGCGGGCGGTCAATCCAGTAGACAAGATAACCGCCGGTGCGCATCTGTTTGTGGACGGCGCGGATGCGGTGTCGACCAACGATCAGGGCTATGTGACCTCTGTCTGCTGGTCACCCACCTTGGGCAGTCATATCGGGTTGGGGTTCCTCAAAAACGGGCCTAGCCGGATCGGCGAACATGTCATGGCCGTGGATCATGTGCGCGGGGTCACCACCCTGTGCGAGGTCTGTCATCCGGTCTTCTTTGATCCAGAGGGGGGACGTACCCGTGGCTAAACTGATTGCAAGCACGCCCTGCGCGGGGCTTTTGCCGCAGACCTTTGGCACCGTCACCCTGACCGAGGTCGACGCAAGCCCGATCACATGGGTCGCGCCTTTTGCGGGCCAAATGAAGGCTACGTCAGATGCCTTGAAAGCAGCGTTGGGTATCACGTTTCCGGCCCCGAACCGCACGACAGGCACAGGGACGCGCGCTGTCTGGTGTGGGATGGATCAGGCGTTGGTGATGGGGGCTGATTGCCCTGACTTGCCTATGGCCGCGACGGCGGATCACTCCGATGCTTGGGCCATCGTGCGGATCGAAGGTGCGGACGCGGCCGCGGTTCTGGCCCGCCTGACACCCATTGACCTGCGCCCATCCGTTTTCAAACGCGGCCACACGGCCCGCAGCCTGATCGCGCATATGAACGCAGGCATCACCAAGGTCGGCGCAAATGCGTTCGAGGTGATGGTGATGCGGTCGATGGCGGGCACACTGGTGCACGACCTTGAACAGGCAGCTAAGGGTGTCGCCGCGCGCGCGGCGTTGGCCTAGCCTGCGCTGGGCGGGCTGACCTTCGCCAGAACGGACGTCTGCGTGATCTGGCCGATGGGCTGGCCGTCATCCATGACCGTCAGGCTGCTGGCCTCTGCCAGACGGTCGATCACCTGATCGACCGGTAGTTCTGCATCCACGCTGGGACCTGCCTCCGACCCTGTCAGGCGGGCCAGCCAGCCTGCTTTGTCTGATGGGGCCTTCCCCATCACGTCCCGCGCGCGCAGCACGCCCAAAGGGTTCATATTAGACACGAAATCAGCCACATAGCCGTTGGCCGGATTGCTGAAGATGTCGCGCGGGGTGCCGCATTGCACGATGCGTCCGCCCTCCATGATGGCGATCCGGTTGCCGATCTTGAACGCCTCGTCCAGATCGTGGCTGACAAAGATGATCGTCCGGTTCAGCCGCTGTTGCAGGTCCAGCAACTCGTCCTGAAGCCGTGTACGGATCAGCGGATCGAGGGCTGAGAAAGGCTCGTCCATCAGCAGGATCGGCGCGTCGGTGACAAAGGCGCGGGCAAGGCCTACGCGCTGTTGCATCCCGCCCGAAAGCTCCCCCACCAGCGCGCTGGCGCGGTCGGCAAGGCCCACCAGCTCTAACTGTTCATCGACCTTGCGGCGACGGGCGACTTTGTCCATCCCGCCCAGCTCCAGCCCGAGGCCCACATTGTCGCGCACCGTGCGCCACGGCAGCAATCCGAACTGTTGGAACACCATGGACACGCATTCACGCCGCAGCTTGCGCAGATCGTTCGCGGGGGCCGAGCCTACGGCACAGGTCCAATCGCCATCATGTACGCGGACCTCTCCACGGACCACGGGGTTCAACCCGTTCACGGCCCGCAACAGGGTGGATTTGCCGGACCCCGACAGGCCCATCAGAACTAGAATTTCGCCCGCTTCCACATCCAGTGAACAATTGTGAACGCCCAGAACCTGCCCCGTTGCCTTCTGGATTTCGGCTCGGTCCTGTCCGTCGTCCATCAGGGGCAGGGCGGCCTCTGGCTTCGACCCGAAAACGATGGACACATTGTCAAATTCAACAGCCTTCATTGCTTGTCTCCCACCCGCAGCATCCGGTCGAGCATGATGGCCACCACCACGATGATAAGCCCGCTCTCAAACCCTTTGGCGGTGTCCACGGTGTTCAGGGCCCGCACCACCGGCACACCCAGACCGTCCGCGCCGACCAATGCGGCGATCACCACCATGGACAGGGACAGCATGATCGTCTGGTTCAAGCCGGCCATGATCTGGGGCAGGGCTGAGGGCAGTTCGACCTTCCACAGCTTTTGGCGCGGCGTGGCGCCGAAGGCATCAGCGGCTTCCAACAGGCTTTGCGGGGTGGATGACACGCCCAGATGGGTCAGGCGGATGGGGGCGGGCAACACGAAGATCACCGTGGCGATAAGGCCCGGCACCATGCCGATGCCGAAGAACACAATCGCGGGGATCAGGTAGACGAAGGTGGGAAGCGTCTGCATCAGGTCCAGCACGGGCCGCATCCAAGCATAAAGGCGGGGCCGATGTGCCGCCGCGATGCCAATCGGTACACCGACGCCCATGCAGACCACGCAGGCCGACAGCACCAGCGTCAGGCTTTCGGTGGTCTCTTCCCAGTAGTCCTGATTGAGGATGAACAGGAACCCCAAGGCGATCAGAACGCAGGTCTTCCAGCTGCGCTGCAACGCCCACGTCAGGGCCACGAAGGCCGCAACAACGATGAACGGGTGGGGCGTTTGCATCAGCCACAAGATCCCGTCGATCAGTGCTTCAAGACCGTCCGAGAGGGCGTCAAACACGACGCGCCCGCGTTTCTCCAGCCAGTCGAAGCCCGCCTCGGCGACGTCCCCGACGGGGATTTTGTTGTCCGTTAACCAGTCCATTGTCGTGTTCCCTGCACCCGATAGCAAAGGGCCGCCCAGAAGGACGGCCCCATGTTTGTTTTCAGTGGCTTACATCGCGCCCAAGGCGGATTTCACGGCCTCGGCAGCGTCGCCGCCGTCCATAGTCGTCACACCGTCAAGCCAGCCCATGACCACATCCGTGTTGGCGGCCATCCATGCGGTGGCGGCCTCGTCTGGGTCGGTGCCGTCGTTCAGGATCGCGCCCATGATCTCGTTTTCCATGGCCAGCGTGAACTCAAGGTTTTGCAGCAGCTTGCCCACGTTGGGGCAGGCATCCACGTAACCGGCGGTGGTGTTGGTGAACACGGTCGCACCACCAAGGTTCGGGCCGAACCAGTCGTCGCCGCCGGTCAGATATGTCATGTCGTAGTTGGCGTTCATCGGGTGGGGTTCCCAGCCGAGGAACACGACAGGCTCGTCACGGTCATTGGCGCGGCCCACCTGTGCCAGCATGCCCGCTTCGGAAGACTCGACGACTTCCATCGCGTCCTCAGAGAGGCCGAAGGCGCCAGAAGAAATCATGTCCATGATCAGGCGGTTGCCGTCGTTGCCAGCTTCGATCCCGTAGATCTTGCCGTCGAGTGCGTCGGCATTTGCCGCCAGATCGTCAAAGGACGCGATGCCAAGGGCGGCGCCAGCTGCGTTCGTGGCCAGCGTGTATTTCGCACCTTCAAGGTTGGCGCGCACGGTGTCGACGGTGCCTGCTTCGCGGTAGGGGGCAATGTCGCCTTCCATCGTGGGCATCCAGTTGCCAAGGAAGACATCGACGTCCCCTTCGGCCAGCGACGTGTAGGTCACCGGAACGGACAGGACCTTGATGTCTGTCTCGTACCCGAGGGCTTCCAGAACAACCGTCGTGGCCGCCGTCGTTGCGGTGATATCTGTCCAGCCCACATCCGAGAACGTGACCGTGCCGCAATCAGCCGCAGCGCCACCGGCCGCGCAGATCGCAAGAATAGAGAGAGTGTTTTTCATAAGAGCCTCCCAGTTGGCTTTTTGTTGATTGACGAGTCAATAAAGAACAATTTAACGTCGCTTGGCAACCGTTTTGGGGAAATGTGATGCCAAAGCTTGGGATGGAACCTATACGCCGCGCCGCGCTGGTGAAAGCCACGATCGATGTGATCGGGGCGCAGGGGTCTTTGGATGTGACGGTCAGCCAGATCGCGAAGAAGGCGGGCATGTCATCGGCGCTGGCCCATCATTATTTTGGCGGGAAAGACCAGATTTTTTTGGCCGCGATGCAGCAGATTTTGCGGGATTTCGGGGCAGAGGTCCGGACCGCCTTGCGCGCCGCGCGCACACCGCGTGCACGGGCCGAGGCCCTGATTTCCGCAAGTTTCGCGCCGTCCTGCTTTGATCCGGCGACGGTCAGCGCCTGGATGACCCTCTATGCGCAGGCCACGACACAGCCGGAAATGCACCGACTGCTGCGGCTTTATCAGCGTCGCTTGCAATCGAATCTCACCCATGCGCTGCGGCCCTTGTCGCCCCGTCCCGAAGCGGATGCCGAAACCTTGGGGGCGTTGATCGACGGGCTGTATCTGCGGGCCGCCTTGGCCCGAGACCGAAACGCCGAAACAGCCCTTGCCACGGCGCTGTCGGTTCTGGACCGGCTGACAGGAGGCCAGAAATGACCCAGCCCAACATCCTGATTCTCATGGTCGACCAGTTGAACGGCACGCTGTTTCCCGACGGGCCTGCCGACTGGCTACACGCGCCGCACCTCAAGGCGTTGGCCGAACGGTCCACGCGGTTCAAGAACGCCTACACGGCCTCGCCGCTTTGTGCGCCGGGGCGGGCGTCGTTCATGTCAGGCCAGCTGCCCAGTCGCACGCAAGTCTATGACAACGCAGCCGAATTCGCCTCCTCCATTCCCACATATGCACACCACCTGCGTCGCGCAGGCTATCAGACCTGCCTGTCAGGCAAGATGCACTTCGTTGGACCGGATCAGTTGCACGGTTTCGAGGAACGGCTGACCACAGACATCTACCCACCCGATTTCGGCTGGACGCCGGACTACCGCAAACCCGGCGAACGGATCGACTGGTGGTATCACAACATGGGCTCGGTGACGGGCGCAGGCGTGGCCGAGATCACCAACCAGATGGAATACGACGACGAGGTCGCCTACCACGCGACCCGCAAGCTTTATGATCTATCGCGGGGCCACGACGCGCGGCCGTGGTGTCTGACGGTCAGCTTCACCCACCCGCATGATCCCTACGTGGCCCGCAAGAAATACTGGGACTTGTATGAAGGCTGCGAGCATCTGTTGCCGGATGTTGGCCCCATCCCCTACGCCGATCAGGACGCCCACTCAAAGCGCATCCTTGATGCCAACGATCACGAAAACTTCGATATCACCGAAGACCAGATCAAACGGGCCCGCCGCGCCTATTTCGCCAATATCTCGTACATCGACGACAAGATCGGCGAGATTCTGAAGACGCTAGAGGACACACGGCAAGAGGCCATCATCCTGTTTGTCTCGGACCATGGCGACATGCTGGGCGACCGCGGGCTCTGGTTCAAGATGTCCTTCTTCGAAGGCTCTGCTCGCGTCCCCTTGATGATTTCCGCGCCGCAAATGCCTGCGGGATTGCTCGACACGCCCGTGTCCAACATCGACGTGACCCCGACGCTTTGCGATCTGGCGGGCGTGTCGATGGAAGAGGTGATGCCTTGGACGGAAGGCATGTCTCTTGTGCCTATGGCGAACGGCCACGAACGCACCGAACCCGTCGCCATGGAATACGCAGCCGAAGGGTCCTACGCGCCGCTGGTCTGTCTGCGCTATGGGAAATGGAAATACACGCGCTGCGCACTCGACCCAGATCAACTTTTTGATATGGATGCCGACCCGAACGAGCTGACGAACCTTGCAGATGTTGAGAAACATCAAGGCACCCTGCAGCAGCTGCGCGCCAAATCCGAAGACCGCTGGGACCTTGCCCAATTTGACGCGCAAGTCCGCGAAAGTCAGGCCCGCCGCTGGGTCGTCTACGAGGCTTTGCGCAACGGCGACTATTTCCCATGGGATCACCAGCCGCTGCAAAAAGCATCCGAACGCTACATGCGCAATCACATGGACCTCAATGTTCTTGAGGAAAATCAACGCTTTCCGCGAGGAGAATAAGATGGCCTACGACATCCAACCGACCGCCAGCCATTTCATTGATGGCCAGTATGTCGAAGACACCGCGGGCACGCGCATCCCCGTGATTTGCCAAGTGTCCGAAGAAGAAATCGCCCATGTTCACGCGGCGACCCCCGCGATCATCGAACAGGCCCTTGCCGCTGCCAAACGTGCCCAGAAAGACTGGGCCGCGATGACGGGCACCGAACGGGGCCGCATCCTGCGTCGCGCGGCCGACATCATGCGCGAGCGCAACCATGACCTCAGCGTGTTGGAAACGAACGACACGGGCAAACCCCTGCAGGAAACGCTGGTGGCGGACGCGACCTCTGCCGCCGATGCGCTGGAATATTTCGGCGGTCTCGCCGGATCGCTGACAGGCGAACATGTCCAGCTTGGCAATGACTTTGTCTACACCGTGCGGGAAGCCTTGGGCGTTTGCGTGGGCATCGGCGCGTGGAACTACCCCACCCAGATCGCCGCATGGAAAGGCGCGCCTGCGCTGGCGTGCGGCAATTCAATGGTCTTCAAACCGTCAGAAACAACGCCTCTCTGCGCGTTGAAAGTCGCTGAAATCCTGCACGAGGCAGGCCTGCCCGCGGGCCTTTATAACGTGATCCAAGGCATGGGGGAAGTCGGCCACGCGCTGATCACCGACCCCCGCGTTGCCAAGGTCTCTCTCACCGGTTCCGTGCCCACAGGCCGCAAGGTTTACGCCACCGCCGCCGAAGGCATCCGTCACGTGACGATGGAATTGGGGGGTAAATCCCCGCTGGTCATCTTTGATGATGCCAACCTTGAAGACGCCGTAGGCGGCGCGATATTGGGCA
>JAHDFG010000078.1:0-2352 GCA_020628265.1 Pseudooctadecabacter sp.
ACCGACGGGGAGCCGATCGACACCGCAGTGGGTATTTCCCACCGTCGCGCCGGTCGCCTGATGGCCGAGGCCATTCTTGACGCCGGATACAAACGGATCGGTTTTATGGGCACGAAAATGCCCCTCGACCACCGCGCCCGCAAACGGTTCGAGGGCTTCACGCAAACCCTTGCCAAGGGCGGGATCGAGATTGCGGATCAGGAGTTTTACTCGGGCGGGTCCGCGCTGGCCAAGGGTCGGGAAATGACGGAAGCGATGTTGGGGCGGACCCCCGATCTCGACTTTCTCTACTATTCGAATGACATGATCGGCGCGGGTGGTCTGCTGTACTTGCAGGAGAAGGGCGTCGACATCCCGAACCAGATCGGCCTTGCAGGATTTAACGCCGTTGAATTGCTCGATGGCTTGCCACGTCAGCTGGCCACAATGGACGCCTGCCGCCGCGAAATCGGTGCAACCGCAGCCCGCATCATTGCTGCCCGCAACGCAGACGGGGCAGACGAGGACGGACAGACGGTCGAGCTTTCGCCGAAACTCACCTTTGGCGACACCCTGCGCAAAGTGTAGCGATGGGGGCCTCTGACAGCCTATCTGGAAGCTGGACAGGTCGCTACGACTACGACAATCCGGCGTTCGGCCTCCCTGTTTCGTTTGACGCTGTGCTGACGGAAACCGGCGGCACCCTGCGTGGCGAAATCGTAGAACCCAACACTTTCCGGCAAGAGGCGACAGACACACTAATGGCTGTCCTGAATGGGACGCGGTCAGGATCGTCGGTTTCATTCGTCAAGATCTACACTGACTTCGAACCGTCCGAGCATCCGCACTACGACGGTCAGGTGAATAGCACTGCCACACGGATCACCGGCCGTTGGCATTTCCCGACCCATCCGGGGGTGAAGGGCACGTTCCTGTTCGCCCGCACTTCCCAAGCCGCCGCCCGACGCAAGGCGACAGCCACAGCCGCGCTTGAACTGGACGTGACCCGCTGACGCGAAGCCCAAAGGACGATGCAATGACATTCAGAATGCGAACACTTCGGGTGAACGAAAACAGCACAATGGCGCAGCTGTTTCGTGTCTATCCGACCGTTTACAGCAGCTACGACGCCGCGAACGCGGACCTGTTCAACGGATTGGAGGCCGCGATTGCGGAAACCAATGCCATGGGCCGCCTGCCTCTTTGGGCGGACTACAAATCCGTCCCCGACTATGGCCGTCCGATCGGGGACAATCCCAAACGCAAGATGAACGAGGTCCGCACCAAGGCCGAGTTTTGCCGCTTCTATGCGTGGCTGGCGGAAACGATGGCACCCGACGCAATCGTGGAATTCGGGGCGGCCTTCGGGGCCAGTGGTATGTACTGGCTGGCGGGGTTGTCCCAGACCACCGGCGGCACCCTATATAGCTTTGAGCCGAATGACGTCTGGCACCCCATTGCAAAGGGCAATTTCGAACGTGTCTGCGACCGGCATGTCCTTACGCTGGGAACGTTCGAGGAAAACCTCGACGTCATCAAACACGGTGTCTCCATCTCGCTCATTGACGCGATCCACACCCGCGACTTCGTGATGAAGCAATTCGAATTGGTGCGCAAAGTCTCCAAGCCTGGCGCCTTGGTACTCTTTGATGACATCAATTTCTCGGACGACATGCGGGCCTGCTGGGCAGAGGTGGCAGAAATGCCCGAATGGCCCGGTGTTTGGCAATTGGGATCGCGTGTCGGGGTGATCGAGCTTCCGTAGCCCTCCGGTAAAATACCCGAAATTCGATGAAAATCGCTTCCTAAATCGTTATTGGTCTAGCCAAAGGCCGATTCTGGGGTCATGTTCGCCTCAAATCGACCGATAGCGCTATCAGGGAGGACAGCCATGAAGACGATCAAGGGACCCGCACTATTTTTGGCGCAGTTCGCAGGGGACGACGCCCCGTTCAACACGTGGGACAATATTACCAAATGGGCTGCGGATTGCGGGTATCTGGGTGTGCAAGTTCCCAGCTGGGACGGACGTTTCTTTGACTTGGAGACCGCAGCAGACAGCAAGGACTATTGCGACACGTTCAAAGGCCAAGCCGCCGAGCATGGTGTCGAAGTGACCGAATTGTCCACCCACCTGCAAGGCCAGCTTGTCGCCGTGCACCCCGCCTATGACACCGCCTTCGACGGGTTCGCTGCCGAAGGCGTGCGCGGCAACCCCAAGGCCCGTCAGGAATGGGCCGTCGAACAGGTGAAGATGGCCATCAAGGCGTCCAAAAATCTGGGCATCACAGAGATGGCAACATTCTCGGGCGCTCTGGCTTGGCCCTACATGTATCCATGGCCTCAGCGCCCCGCCGGTCTGGTCGAAACAGC
>JAHDFG010000078.1:2452-8684 GCA_020628265.1 Pseudooctadecabacter sp.
CTTGGCCCTACATGTATCCATGGCCTCAGCGCCCCGCCGGTCTGGTCGAAACAGCCTTTGACGAACTTGCCAAGCGGTGGAAGCCGATCCTTGATCTGGCGGACGAGAACGGCGTCGACGTCTGCTATGAAATCCACCCCGGCGAAGATCTGCACGACGGCATCACGTTCGAGATGTTCCTTGAACGTCTTGGTGGCCACGCGCGCTGCAACATGCTTTATGACCCGTCACACTACGTGCTGCAGTGCCTCGACTACCTTGATCACATCGACATCTACAAAGACCGGATCAAAATGTTCCACGTCAAAGATGCCGAGTTCAATCCAACGGGACGTCAGGGCGTTTATGGCGGCTATCAATCGTGGGTGGACCGCGCCGGACGGTTCCGCAGCTTGGGCGACGGTCAGGTCGACTTTGCGGCAATCTTCTCCAAGATGGCGGCGAATGACTTTGACGGCTGGGCGGTTGTCGAATGGGAATGCGCCCTGAAACACCCCGAAGACGGCGCGCGTGAGGGCGCCCAGTTCGTTAAGGATCACATCATCCGCGTCACCGAACGCGCCTTTGACGACTTTGCCGACGGCGGCACGGACGAGGCTGCAAACCGCACCATGTTGGGAATTGAATAATGAAACGACTGAAACTTGGAATGGTCGGCGGCGGCAACGACGCCTTTATCGGCGGCGTTCACCGCATCGCGGCCCGCATCGACGGTCAATTCGATCTGGTGGCGGGGGCTCTGTCCTCCACCCCTGAAAAATCCGCAGCCAGCGCCGAGGCTTTGGGCATTCCGCGGTCTTACGGATCATTCGAAGAGATGGCCAAAGCAGAAGCCGCGCTGGACGATGGTATCGATGCCGTTGCTATCGTGACGCCCAACCACGTCCACGCGGCCGCCGCCATCGCTTTCCTTGAGCAGGGCATTCACGTCATCTGTGACAAACCCCTGACGGCCACGATGGAAGACGCGGAACGGCTGGAGAAGGCCGTCGCCGCCTCCGACGCTCTGTTCGTCCTGACCCATAATTACACCGGCTACCCGATGATCCGCCAAGCCCGCCAGATGGTGGCTGACGGTGAGATCGGAGCAATCCGCGTTGTACAGGCCGAATACCCACAAGACTGGCTGACAACCCCGCTAGAGACCGAAGGCCTGAAGCAGGCCGAATGGCGCACCGATCCGGCGCGCTCCGGTGCGGGCGGGTCCGTCGGGGACATCGGTACACATGCCTATAACCTCGCCTGTTTTGTCACAGGTCTGACCGGCGAAAGCCTTGCCGCCGATCTGCAGTCCTTTGGCGCGGGCCGTGCACTTGATGACAACGCCCATGTGTTGCTGCGCTTTGCCGGCGGAGCGCGCGGGATGCTCTGGTCCAGTCAGGTCGCACCAGGCAATGAAAACGCCCTGAAGCTGCGTGTCTATGGCGACAAAGGCGGGCTGGAGTGGGCGCAAGAAGACCCCAATTACCTGTGGCACGCGCCCTACGGCGAACCCAAACGCCTGCTAACCCGAAACGGTGCGGGCGCGACGGAGGCGAACACCTCCGCCAGCCGCATCCCTGGCGGTCACCCCGAAGGTTACCTTGAAGGCTTCGCCAACATCTACGCCGAAGCAGCAGAAGCAATCCGTGCCGTCAAAGGCGGCGCGAGCCGCGAAGAAGCGCTTGGCGTTCTGCCGAACATCGATAGCGGCATGGAAGGGATGCGGTTCATCAACGCTTGCGTCACCTCGTCCAGCCAAGACGCAGCGTGGGTCAGCCTCTAGCGACGCCCGCCATCAGAAACCGAGGACCGGTACGCACCAGGTGTTGTGCCGGTCCAACTCTGAAATGCGCGATAGAAGGACGAAAGTTCACGGAACCCGAGGAGATTGGAAATCTCGGGCAGGCTAAGGCCGCTCTCCTTTAGATACCGATCCGACATCTCAAAGCGGGTCTGGTTAAGCAACTCCTGAAAGCTGGTGCCTTCCTCGCTCAGGCGTCGCTGCAGGCTCCGTCGGGACACATTCAGACGTCGGGCGATGTCGTCCACCGATGCAGCGCCACCGGCCAGCGCCTCCGTTAATGCACGTTTGACCCTCCCCGCCATAGAGGTCGTCCCTAGGCGGGCTTCCAGCTGTTCAACAAAGCCAGGCTCAAGGGTCTCCCACAGGGACGCACTGCGGGTGATCAAAGGCAGGTCGGCGTCTTCCGAAGAAAAGGTCAGACTCACCACACCGGTGACTTGAGGGGGCCTGCCAAGATAGGCAAGACACGCCTCGTCAAGTTCGTGAGGGGCCGGAAGGGTCGTGGCAACGGGAGTCACCATTGTACCCGTAAACGTCCGCGCACATTCCGTGATGTAAAGAATCTCGAATAGACCCATGCCACAGGGCATCTGTATGCTCGGCTCGGAGGGCTGCAGTGTGGCTGTGAGCCCGACATCATTGCGTGTGACATCCATCCGCATTGGGCCGACGATCGGCTTGAAAACAGACAACCGCTCCAGACCAAGGCTGAGGGTTTCGGCACATGAAAACGCAAAAATAGGCGGAATAAAGGGGCCGTGCGCATAGGCCATGGCAAGGTCCATTTCGATGCCTGGGCGATCTGCCTCAAGCGCCATGGCATCCAGCAGCCGAAAGTAGGTTTCGATCCCGACACTGAAATCATCTTCGTCCAGAAGGGTTTCTGACAGACCGACGCGTCGCAGAATCCTGACAGGGGAGACGTCGAGGATCGCCGCAATCTGCTTCAGATAGGCACCTATGGGATATCGTGTTGCCATTACCGCTGCCTTCTTTCGAAAATCTTCACCGTCCATATGGTCCGACTGCTGGCCCCATTGCCACTACGTCGTCTCGCTTTGGCACAAGACGACACCAGATTGGCGCAATATGACAATAACGATCTGTGGGCAGACCTGATAGGCTGCCGCAAAGAGCACAATCAGAGGCCCAAGACATGCGACTTACCGTGAACGGAACAGAGCACGACGTAGACGTCGAAGCCGACATGCCCCTTTTGTGGGTATTGCGGGACGAATTGAACATCACCGGACCGAAATACGGATGCGGCATCGCCCAGTGCGGCGCCTGCACCGTGCATGTGGACGGCTTTGCGGTCCGGTCTTGCCAGCTTGCAATCGGCGATCTCGCCGGTGCCGAAGTCACCACGATCGAGGGTCTCGGCCAGCCGGGGAATCTGGATGTGGTTCAGCAGGCATGGGTCGAACATCAGGTCGCCCAATGCGGCTACTGCCAATCCGGTCAAATCATGCAGGCCGCCGATCTTCTGGCCAGCAACCCCGAACCAACCGACGACGACATTGACGCCGTCATGGGCGGGAACCTGTGCCGCTGTGGCACCTATCCACGCATTCGCGCCGCGGTTCATACCGCCGCCGCCAAGCTGCGGGGGGCCTGATCCATGAGCCGTCTCGGTAAAATTGCCCGCCGCTCCTTCCTGATCGGCTCCGCCGCTGTCGCCGGCGGCGTGGCATTCGGCGTCTATGCCGCCCGCCAACCCTTTGACAATCCGAACCTCGCCGACCTTCCCGAAGGCACCGCCAGCTTCAACCCGTGGGTCATCGTCGACAGCGAGAAAGTCACCTTGATCGCAACACATGGCGACAAGGGTCAAGGCATCTTCTCTGCCCAAGCCGCCCTCATCGCAGAAGAGCTGGACATCGACCTCGATCAGGTTGAGGTCAGCTTTGGCGCACCCGACCGCGCCTACTACAACACCAAAATCACCGAAGCCGCCGCAGGCTTCCCGATGTATGACATGAGCCCAACGGCAGAGCGTGTACGCGGGTTCATGGGCGGAATCGTGAAACTGGCCCTGCCCATGATGGCGACGGGTGGGTCGTCGGGCATTCCCGATGTCTACGACAAACTGCGCCAAGCGGGGGCCACCGCGCGGGAGACGTTGAAACTGGCAGCGTCCCAACAATCCGGTGTTCCGGTGGATCAACTGACGACCGCACACGGCGCGGTGATCCTGCCCAACGGGACCGAGATCGCCTATACCGACCTTGCCGGCCTCGCCGCCACAATTGAACCGGTTACGGATGTCGCCCTGCGCGACTCCAAGGACTGGACCATCGTCGGAAAACCGCAAAAGCGTGTGGATATCGAAGCGAAATCTACCGGCACGCTGACCTATGGCATCGACGTCCGTCAGGAAGGCATGTTGTTTGCCACTGTAAAGGTAAACCCCCGTCAGGGCGGGGCTATGAACAGCTATGACGCATCAGTCGCAGAAGGCATGCCCGGTGTGCAAAAGATCGTTAAGATCACCGGTGGCGTCGGCGTCATCGCCGACAACACATGGCGCGCGATCCAAGCGGCCAATGCGATTGAATTCGATTGGGGCGAAGCGCCCTATCCCGCAGAACAGGATCAACACTGGGAGGTTCTGTCGAACATCTTCGACGACGACCACCTCAATGCCGAAGCCCGTGTCGAGGGCGATGTCGATGCCGCGGAAGGGGAAAAGGTCGTGGGCGAATATCGTTCACCGTACCTTGCGCACGCCCCGCTAGAACCGCTCAACGCGACAATCCTCGTGACGGACGAGCGCGTGGACATCTGGACCGGTCACCAGATCCAGATGTTCGTCGAGGATACCGTTGCCGCGATCACAGGCCACGATTCCGCCAACGTCCACCTGCACAACCACTTCATGGGTGGCAGCTTTGGCCACAGGCTGGAGTTCGATTTCGTGAGGCAGGCGGCTGAAATCGCAAACCAGATGCGCGGTACGCCGGTCCAGATGACCTACTCCCGCGAAGAGGATTTCGCCCACGACTTCCCCCGTCACATCACCATGGGGCGCGGTGTGGCGAAACATCAGAACGGTCAGGTCACCTCTCTTGATGTGCAGATCGCCGGTCAGTCGGTGATGCGCAGTCAGGTGGGGCGCATGGGCCTCAGCCTGCCCGGTCCGGACACCCAGCTCCATGAAGGCGCTTGGGATGCCCCTATGTTCAACTTGCCCAACCTTCGGGTCCGGTCCTACCTGACCGAAGAACTTGCACCCGTGTCGTCATGGCGTGCTGTCGGCGCGGGGCCTAACATTTTCATCTACGAAACCCTGCTGGATGAGGCGATCCATGCCGCCGGTGCCGACCCGCTTGAGGAACGCATCAGGCTGATGGGCCATGATGTCTCTGTCGGGGTGCTTGAGGCCGTGGGCGATATGTGCAGTTGGAACGGTGCCAACATCGGTGAAAATCGCGGGCGCGGTGTGGCGTACGGGTTCTCCTTCGGGGTCGCCGTGGCCGTCGTGGTCGAAGTGACGAACACCGACGCAGGCATCAAGCTGGATCATGTCTGGATTGCCGCCGATGTGGGCAAAGTTATCGACCCGACCAACCTTGAAAACCTCGCCCAAGGTGGGGTGGTCTTTGGCCTCGGTCACGCGATCAACTGTGAAATCACCTACGCTGACGGGATGGCGCAACAATCCAACTACCACGCCCATGAAGGCATGCGTATCTGGCAATGCCCGCCCATCGAATTCCGCGCGCTTGAGGCGAATCCGGCCATCCGTGGCTTTGGCGAACCGCCGGTTCCCCCGTCGCCGCCGGCCTTGGGCAACGCGATCTTCGCCGCAACCGGCCAGCGCATTCGGGAAATGCCGTTCAACAAGCACATCAACTTCGTCTAAGAGGCCCGCCATGAAATTCAGACTTGTCGCGGCCCTAACCTTGGCCGCCCTGACACCCGCCTTGGCGGAGGTGGACATCAACCCGCCCGCAACGGCCACCGAGGCCGAAGGGTTGGACGCTTGGAATCGCATTTTTGAGGTCGCAAGCCACCCGCGCTGTTCCAATTGTCACGTGGGCGAAAGTGACCGCCCGATGTGGTCCGGCCCCAGCTATGGCATGGCCCGCCCCCACGGTATGAACATCCGCGCAGGCGACAGCCGGATGGGTGTCGAGTATGTGCCCTGCCAGACCTGCCACACCACCAAGGACGAAGACTGGGAAAATGCCAACACGATGCCCCATGCCGCCCCGCGTGTGGCCATGTTCTGGCAATTGGCCCCGGTCGAGGCAGATTGGTTCGGTCGCTCTTCGGTCGAGATTTGCGAACAACTGCGCAATCCCGACCTGAACGGCGGACGAGATATGCTGGCCCTTGCCGAACATCTGGACCACGATTTGATCCTGCACTGGGCATGGAACCCCGGTGGCGGTCGTGAACCCGCCCCCTACAGCCTGCAAGAACATGTCGACGACATTCTTG
>JAHDFG010000079.1 GCA_020628265.1 Pseudooctadecabacter sp.
CGACCGAAACCTCGGCTTCCCCGATAACCACAACCGCATCCTCGTCGCGGTCCACATGCGCACCGTCGACCCCGCCAAAGAACGCCTCTCCGACATACGTGAACGGCTCAGGCACGGCTGCGAAACTGACGGGGTTGAACCCGTGCTCGGACGCAAAAGCCTTCGCCTCGTCCAAGGTTTCCTTGGCTACGGCGGCGATATAGGTGCGGCCGCCGCCCTTGGCAAAATCATAGACCAGTTCATCGACCGCATAGGGCGTGGCCCCGTCCAGCGCGGCGCGGACGTCCGCATCCTCGGCGCGTGTCGTATCAAGGGCCAGATATTTGATCTGGTCATTCGGGATCAGCAGTTTGGTAGTCATCGGCTGTGGATCAAGACCGTCCGCCGCGGCCTTCAATCGCGCCAACGCGCCTGTCAAATCCGCGTCGTCCAGCGCCACCTGTCCGACCAGATGCCAGCCACCGGTCACCCGGTGCATCAACCGCAGGCCGTCAAACGACAAGGAGAGTGCAAAATTCGGTTTCATTGGCGTGACTTAGCATCCCGTGTCTGGGCTGCAAACTCCCCTTTTTCATTGGCGCAAACGCTACAGCAAGCTTTCGCCCACGCCAAGCGTGCGGTTTTCGCCAAGGATTGCGCAGTGAGATGCGTCAGATAGGGTGCAGCTAGATCAACAGGAGACTGCCATGAAACCGGTTTTTGCCCTCGTTCTCGCCCTTGGCTTTGCCAGCGGGTTTTTTATGTCAACGGCGTCGACAGCACTGGCTGAGGGTGAAACACCCCGACAGATTATCGTGACCGGTACGGGGGAGGTCAGCCTGCCCCCCGATATGGCAACCGTGGTGGTTGGTGTGCAGGCGGAAGCCGAGGCTGCAGCTGATGCGCTGGATCAGGCCAGTGCCGCGACGCTTGCGATCCTGGCGCGGCTGGATGTCGAAGGTGTCGATGCAGCTGACATTCGGAGCGGGGCCGTGCGCTTGCAGCCGCGGTATTCCAATTCCGTGCTCAGCAGCGGGCAGCAAATCATCGGCTACCGCGCCGTGAACTCCGTTACGGTCGAGGTGCTTGATCTTGACCGGCTCGGTGGGCTGCTTGCCGCGCTGGTCGGTGATGGCGCCAACCGGCTGGACCGCGTGTCCTTCGGCCTGCAGGATCCCAGTGCCGCGACCGATGACGCCCGCCGCCTTGCCGTGGCCGAGGCGATCCGCCGTGCCGACCTTTATGCCATGGCAGCGGGGGTCACGGTCGGCGATGTGATGACGATCACCGAGCAGGGGGGCGGCGGTTATCGTGCGTTGAATGCCGAGCCGATCGTGATGGCCGAAATGGCGGCCTCCTCTCCGTCCTTTGATGTTCCCATCGCCCCGGGCGAGATTGATCTTAGCGCGACGATTACAATGGTTTTTGCAATAGCCGAGTGACCTCCAAAATGAGATAAGGCCCGGAATGCGACCGGGCCTTATCTATATATCTCAACGTTTTGCGGCTTGAGTCTGAAGTGGTTTCTTAAGACGCTGCCTTTGCCAGCGCCTGATCCAGATCAGCAATCAGATCGTCCGCATCTTCCAGACCGATCGACACGCGCACTACACCAGGGCCTGCACCGGCAGCTTCCTGCTGTTCGGCTGTCAACTGGCGGTGCGTGGTCGAAGCCGAGTGGATGATCAGCGACCGTGTGTCACCAAGGTTCGCCACATGGCTGAAGATCTCCAGCGCATCCACCAGCTTGATGCAGGCGTCATAGCCGCCCTTTACCGCGAAGGTGAACAGCGCAGATGCACCGCGCGGGCACACGTCTTTGACGCGGTCATAGTAGGGGGAGCTTTCAAGCCCTGCGTAGGTGACATAATCCACGCGGTCATCCGCCTCCAGCCACTTGGCGATCTTGGTCGCGTTCTCCACGTGGCGGTCCATGCGCAGCGACAGGGTTTCGATCCCCATCAGCGTATAATGCGCAGCCTGCGGGTTCATCGTCATGCCAAGGTCGCGCAGACCGATGGCGATGCCGTGGAACGTATAGGCCAGCGGCCCGAAGGTCTCGGCGAACTTGAGGCCGTGATAGGCAGGCTCCGGCGCGCTCAGGGACGGGAACTTGTCCGACGCGGCCCAGTCGAATTTCCCCGAATCCACAACGCAGCCGCCAGTGACGGTGCCGTTGCCGGTCAGGAACTTGGTGGTCGAATGCACGACCAAGGTCGCACCATGTTCGATCGGGCGGCACAGGTAGGGCGTCGCCGTGGTGTTGTCGATAATCAGCGGGACACCGGCTTCATCGGCAATATCCGCGATAGCGCGGACATCCATGATGTAGCCGCCAGGGTTGGCGATGGCCTCACCAAAGACCGCGCGGGTCTTGTCGTCGATGGCCGCCTTGACCGCGTCCAGATCGTCCATGTCGACGAACTTGGCTTCCCAGCCGAACCGTTTGATCGTCTGGCTGAACTGGGTGACCGTGCCGCCGTAAAGGCGGGTGGAGACGACCACGTTCATACCGGGCTGCATGATCGGGAAGAGCGCCATGATCTGGGCCGCGTGGCCGGACGAACAGCAAACAGCGCCAGCGCCGCCTTCCAACGTCGCAATCCGCTCCTGCAGGACCGCGACGGTCGGGTTGGTCAGGCGGGAATAGATGTAGCCCACCTCCTGCAGGTTAAACAGCGCCGCTGCATGGTCCGCGTCACGGAACACATAGGCCGTGGATTGATAGATGGGCGTGTTGCGCGCACCCGTCGCAGGATCAGGGCGTGCGCCTGCGTGAATTTGAAGGGTGTCAAAGCCGTAGGTAGGCGTGTCGGTGGTCATGGAACTCTCCGTCATGTTTGCACGCACCGTAAAGGCAACGGATCGCCGGCACAATCTTGTGAGACCCTGCACACCGTCTTTCGGGACAAGGGCGTTTCTCCGGTCTGCCCTAGAAAACATCTATCCGGCCAGCGACCGCTTCGCAGGATGCTTGTTTCTTCTTTGATGCAAAAATACCTGCGGGGGGAAATCGGGGCGCGCGCCCCGATTTGGGGGCAAGGCCCCCTTATCCGCTGAAAATGCTTGGAACGCTTCGAAAGGGCAACGCAGATTTTCGTCGAAAATCTGCCCCCGCCCGCGGCAGGCGCCGATCGCAGATCGACCCCTCAGGTGCCGCTACCGCATCCAGAACCCTTCTTTCTTGATGCGGTTGCGGATTTGCCGCTCGCGTGGGGGCAGGTCATTCTGGTCAAACAGCGCCCGCACTTTCAGGCCCCGTTCCTGATAGATCATCCGTTTGAACGGATCATATTGTTTCAGCCATTTCTTGACCTTGTTGGGCTGGCTCACCTGCGACAGTACGTCAACGACGTGGTCCGCTTCCCGCGCATAGAGCAGCGGCAGCATTCGGTAATGACAGGTCAAATCCCCATCAAGGCCCGCCAATTCGGGCCCCGGTCGTCCACCGCCGAAACTGTGGATCACAAGGGGCAGGGACACCTGATCCAACCACGGATCAAGGGACTGCAAGACCAGCTCTTCGGGCCGGTTGTCGCGGATCTCGACGGCCCAATCCCGCCAGCGCGCACCAAAGGCTGGCGCATCGTGCCCGGTCACCCAACCGGCGTTGAAGTACAGATACCGTTCCCAGTATTCATCCGGCTGGCCAAGATCGAGGGAGCTTTCGAACTCCAGACCGAACCGGTCGTAAAGCGATTTCCACGTGGCGCTGTAACCGGGCCAGTACAAATCCTCTTCGGGCCACGTGCCCGTGCGTCGCATGGATGCGGACGGGCGGGAAAAGTCACAAGCCAGCGTGCCGATGTCGCCAAGGATCAGCGTGTCTGTGTCGAGAAACAGAAAGTTACGCCCCTCAGGCATGGCGCAAAGCGCCTCGATTTTGTTGCCATGGGGGTAGCTTTCGCCGAAGGCTTGGGCTTCGAACGGCAGAATGGTCGCGCCCATCTCCTCAAGGGCTGTGCGAATGTCGCCCCGCATTGTGGGGTCTTTTGACCAGCGGTCGTTTTGCTGGGGTTCGGCGACGTAGAACGTCCCCTGAAACGAGGGCGCATTGGCCTGCAAGGACGCGGACAGCAGCACCGCTTCGAATTGCAACCGACCGCCTTGGCCGACGACCACGATATCAAAGTCCGATGACACAGCGGCGTTCGCCTCGGATGCGGGGGATGTCGCCTTTTTAACCATAAACCTTGCCTGACTGCCTTATGTCGGCACTATAGGGGGGCAACGGCCTGCATAAAAGGGGCCGCATGCTGCATTGGAGACCGAAATGATTGATCTTTTTCTTCCTTTTGTCATCGGGATGGGCTTGGGCATTGAACCGGCCGAACCCGCTGCAACCGATATGGCAGACACAACGCCAGCACCCGTGATTGAAACGGCGGCCGCGGGATCGGGCGACGATCTGGACGCCAGCCGGACGCCGGAGCCACAGGTGCCCACAGGCAAATTCACGACCGCCGTTGAGGTACGCCCCATTCTCGGCATGACAAAAGCCAACTGGGTCGCCGTGCGCGACTACAACGGTCAGGACCTTGTCTATTTTACCCATTTGATGGGCTGGCGCTGCGGGCTTTGGGATATCCGGTTCGGCATCAATGGCGCGCCGGCGGACACGGTCGTTCCGATGGAACCCTGCTACGACGACATGGCCTCGCCCAATGTCATGCAGGATATCGAGAATTACTTGCCCTACATCGCCTTTCCGCCGGGATCAGTTGAAAACATCTATGTCGAGATCGTCTTTGACGATGGCACAACGGACTTCGCGCGCTTTGATCGGGCCCAGATCCAAATTCCATAGAGCCTTTTGTGCAGCAACTGCGGGTGCTGCCTGTCGCTGCGAGATTCGAAATGTTTTGAAGTGGTGGGCGACCCTAGAATCGGGACCTGCACGTGCGTCTACGAGAGGGAACCGCAGGTGGCCCCTGTCGCCATGAGACCCTTGATGGTTGGAGGTGGTGGGCGACCCTGGAATCGAACCAGGCGTGCGTCTCCGCGAGGGAGTTACAGTCCCCTGCCACACCTTGCGGCCTGTCGCCCACTGGCGGGGTGGATAGCTTTGGTGCTGGGGGGCGTCAACCTCAATTTCGCTCATTGGCTTGCGGTTTTTGCATAAGCCCCTCATGAGGGGTGAAAGGCAAAGGAAGATACGATGAAAAAGCCCAAGTGGGTCGTCGAAAAAGAACGTGCCAAACGGGCGGCTGCGGCGGAAACCGTCTGGCTGTTTGGCCTGCACGCGGTGCGGGATGCGCTGCTTAACCCCGCGCGGGAGAAACTCCGCTTGGTTGTGACGCGCAACGCCCTAGACCGGCTGGGCGAGGCCGTGGCGCAGGGGCCAGATCCGGAAATCAGCGATCCGAGGAAATTCGCAGCCCCCATTGACCCGCAGTCCGTGCATCAGGGCGCAGCGCTTGAGGTTAAGGCCCTTGATTGGGGGCCGCTGGCCCAAGCCTGTCTGGGGGATGGCAATCGGCCCCCGCGCGTCGTGCTGCTGGACCGCGTGACCGACCCGCATAACGTCGGTGCGATTCTGCGATCAGCGGAAGTCTTCGGCGCGCAAGCTGTGGTGGCCATGTCCCGCCACGCGGCCCCCGAAACAGGGGCGCTGGCCAAAACTGCGAGCGGTGCTTTGGAACGCCAACCCTACATCCGCGTGCGCAATCTGGCAGATGCAATCATTGAGTTGCAAGACATGGGGTATCTGGTTCTGGGCCTCGATGGGGAGGCTGACACGTCGATCGAAGCTGTGGTCGAAGGCAAGCGCGACCGCGCGATTGCGCTTGTACTGGGGGCCGAGGGACCGGGACTGCGTGAAAAGACCAAGGAAACCTGCGATCAATTGGTGAAAATCGACTTTGCTGGCGAATTTGGATCGCTCAACGTCTCAAATGCGGCCGCTGTTGCCCTATATGCAGTAAGACCCTGAGCGACAAAGAGGCCCCATGCCTGCCCAAAAGATTGCGACCTGCTGCTACTGCGGCACCCGCGCCGCCCTTGTTCTGAGTGGCGAAAATCGACACGAGCTGGCCTGTTCCAGCTGTGGCGCACCCTTGCATGACCTCAAAATGTTACCAAAAGCCGCTGGTGGGGCGACTGCGCGTGTAGCTCCTTCGGCCTATCCGAACACCCGCAAAGCGCCCAAACCGACCCATCCAAACCAGCCTCATCCCAAAGCGGTGAAGTCCAAAAAACGCAAGAAACGCAAAGGGTTGCTGCGTGAATTGATGGAAGAAGCCTGGGACGTGATCGAAGACATTATCGATTGAAACAATTCTGGCAAAACCGCGCACGGGTCCTCACGTAACGGCGAGGTGGGTGTTTTTGGTGTCCTGCCTGGGCCAAATTAAGCTCAAAGCACACACCACCGGAGACCCGACCATGATCACCCGCCGTTCCCTTTTGGCTGCCGCCACACTCGCCGCACCTGCCGGCCTTCTGTTCACCCGACCCGCCATGGCTATGGAGCCTGCGGTCTTTGCCGAGGACGGAATCGCCATCCGCGGGGCTGACCCCGTTGCCTTTTTCACCGAAGGCGCACCTGTCATCGGCTCACCTGACCACGCCCTGATGTGGAACGGCACCACGTGGCACTTTGCCAGCGCCGAGAACATGGAAACCTTTATGGGCGACCCTGAAGCCTATGCGCCGCAATACGGCGGCTACTGCGCCTTCGCCATGGCGTCCGGCTATATCGCAAGCACCGTGCCAGAGGCCTGGACCGTCCATGAGGGCAAGCTGTACCTGAACTATTCGACCGGCGTTCGCAGCCGGTGGGAACGGGACATCCCTGGCAACATCATGAAGGCGGACGAAAACTGGCCGACAGCCTTGGGCTAGGTCCGAAGCGGATCACATCGCCGCGAGGTTGGCCTTCAATTCCCGCATGTCATGCCCATTTAATGAATGTAGCGGAGGGCCGGAACGCCCCCGCGACATCTCACTGTCCCTCGTTCCGTACCTTGCGCCCGTGCTTTCAAGCTGCGGGCGCTTTTTTATGAAGGCGCGTTAGGGTAGGGGGAGATATGACAACTGATCGCATCCTGAAAGACGTTCTGACCCGCACGAAGGTCATCGCCGTGGTTGGTGTATCGGCCAATCCGGTGCGGCCGAGCTACTACGTGGCCCGCTACCTTGGCCTGAAGGGGTTTCGTGTGGTCCCCGTGAACCCCGGACTTGCGGGGCAAACCCTGTTCGGCGAGACGGTCTATCCCACCCTGAGCGATATTCCCTTCGATGTGGATATGGTCGACATTTTCAGACGGTCCGAAGCGGTGCCGCCTATTGTGGACGAGGCTTTGGCGCGCTGGCCGAACCTGCAAACCATCTGGATGCAGATCGGGGTGGAACATGCTGCGGCAGCGGCCAAGGCAGAAGCCCGTGGCGTCACCGTCATTCAGAACCGCTGCCCGAAGATCGAGTACCAGCGGCTGTTCGGTGAATTGCGGATGGGCGGGTTCAATACCGGCGTGATCTCCTCGAAGCTGTAGAAGCATAAAAATTCGAGGAATTTTACGAAGAGGGGGGCTGAATTTCAGGGAAATTCAGGTCTGGTGGCGCTGTGGTGTTCCTAGGGCCCTCTGTGCCGCCAGTTGCGCTGTTGTTTTTGAGTATTTGGGAACCAAAGACAGGAGGGTCAGTCCTCGATCAGGAGGTCGGCCGCCACGCGGATGTCGCGCAGGGGGCGGACGCGGCGGATGGATTCGGCATAAAGCGGGTGGGCCTTGTAGGCGGCCAGCGCCTCTTCGTCCTTGATGTCCGCCATCACGATGAAATCGGGGTGGGGGCCGGGGATTTCGTCGAGGTTCAGGTTGCGGTGCACGGCAAATCGAATGGCGTGGGGATTGTCTTTGAGGACCCAAAGCCCCGCCTCGATCTCGTCCAGATCAGAGGGGTCGATGGCGGAGAAAAAGGCGATGTGCCGGATCATCGGCTGGCTTTCTCTTCAAGTCCTGACTGGCTGGTCCGGCGCTCCAATTCGGCCTCGATATCGTCTAGCGTAACGTCATGGGCCGCGCACATGACCAGAAGGTGGTAGAGGACGTCTGCCGCCTCGGACGTCAGGCGTGCCTTGTCGCCCTTGGTGGCTTCGATAATGGCTTCTACCGCTTCTTCACCAAACTTCTCGGCGGCTTTGTCGGGGTTCGACAGCAGTTTTGCCGTCCAGCTGGTGGCAGGGTCGGCGTCTTTGCGGGCAGCGATGGTGGCGGCGAGGTCGGTTAGGCTCATGTCATCCTCATCGGTATTCCAGCCGCTTCCATGTGCGCCTTGGCTTCCCCGATGGTGTAGGTGCCAAAGTGGAAGATCGAGGCCGCGAGCACGGCAGATGCCCCGCCTTCGGTGACGCCTTCGACAAGGTGATCGAGTGTGCCAACACCGCCCGATGCGATGACCGGCACGTTGACGGCATCAGAGATCGCGCGGGTCAGCGGCAGGTTGAAGCCCGCTTTGGTGCCGTCGCGGTCCATGGAGGTCAGAAGGATTTCGCCAGCGCCTTTTTCGGCGGCAGTGATCGCAAATTCAACCGCATCGATGCCGGTGGCCTTGCGCCCCCCGTGTGTGAAGATTTCCCAGCGGCCCGGCTCGACCGTTTTGGCATCAATTGCGCAAACGATGCATTGGGAGCCGAACCGCAAGGCGGCCTCGGTCAGAACGTTCGGGTCCGCCACAGCGGCAG
>JAHDFG010000080.1 GCA_020628265.1 Pseudooctadecabacter sp.
GCACAAGTGCCCGCAAGCGCCATTCCCGGTGTCGCCGGTGGCGCCATTGCCCTTGTGGGCCTGTCCCTATCGCTGGCTTTGGCAGGGCGGGGACCGGTGTTGGACCGGTTGATGGGCGGGCCGGACAAGGCCTATGTCGCGCATCGGGAGGCGGGCTATCTGGCCGTGTTCGGCCTTGTGGCCCACTGGATGTTGGCATCGGTGAATGGGCCAGCGCTGGTGCCTGCCCTGGGCGATCTGGCGGAAGAAGCAGGCGTGTTTGCCGCCACGGGCATCGTCGGGCTGGCCGTTATCTCGGCCCTGCGGGTGGTGCCGCACCACTGGTGGCGCAAAAGCCACTGGCTGATGGGGCCGCTTTTTGCCGTTTCGGTCTTTCACAGCTTCTTCACGCCAAGCCCGCTGGCGGCCATGTCCGCGCCTTGGATCGTGCTGCTCTCTGCCAGTGTGATGGGCCTGTGGGGCTGGGCGCGCACTTTGCTTCCCCGCACCACCCCCGTAACCGCCCGCGTGACCAAGATCTCGCGCCATCCCGCGGCGCTGGAAATTGAGGTGCAGGCTCCGGCAGACATGCCGACGTTCAAGGCCGGCCAGTTCCAGACACTGACCGTGCCTGCGTTGTCTTCCGAACCTCATCCGTTCTCTATCGCGGGCGGTGCAGGGCAGACCCGCCGCTTCGGGATCGGCGTGTCGGGGGATTGGACCCGTGCGCTGAACCGGCGCCTGAAGGTCGGGGACCGTGTTGATCTGGGCGCGCCGCAAGGCCGGTTCTGCCCGCCGACAGGCGCAAACCGCAAAGCCGCGCTTTGGCTGGCCGGTGGCGTTGGCATCACGCCTTTCTTGGCAGCGCTTGAGACGATGGAGCCGGACCCGTCGGGCCCGCCTGTCACGTTGATCTACGGGTTTCGCGGCGCGGACGGGGCCATGGGGCTGGGCGCCCTGCGCCGCCACGCCGCCCGACTGCCCCAGCTGACGCTGGTGGCCCATGACAGCACGCTGATCGGCCGCCTGACGCCCGCCCATCTGGCCGCCATCCTTAAGACCTTGCCCAAGCGCTGCGACCTCTACATGTGCGGTCCCGAGGGGCTGAAGGGCACAGCCCGCGCGGCTCATGCACAGGCAGGCAAACGCGGGGCCGTGCGCGACGAGGCCTTCGATTTTCGCGCGGCCTTGTCGCTCTCCGATCTTGGCGGCGTCGGGCGCAGGTTGGCGCGCTGGGCGCGCGGCGCTGGCCTTGCAAAACGTCTGTCGGTGATCACTGGCCAACTTCGCCGGAACTCCGGTAGGGTCGGCCCATGAAAGTAATGCTTCTTGAAGATGATTCCGAGATTGGAACATGGGTCCGTGACGGGCTGACCCGCGCGGGCCATACAGTGGATTGGGTGACCGACGGCAAGGACGCAATGGTGCTGGCGACCACCAGCAGCTTTGACGTGTTGGTGCTGGACCGCATGGTGCCGGGGCTGGACGGCTTGTCTGTCCTCAAGGCCATTCGCGCGGCCAAGGTGACCACACCGGTGCTGTTCCTGACCGCCCTGTCCGAGATCGACGACCGCGTCGAGGGTCTGCAGGCCGGTGCCGATGACTACCTGTCCAAACCCTTCGCCCTGACCGAGCTTGAGGCCCGCGTGGCCGTCCTTGGCCGCCGTGCTGCGCCGCAAGACAGCGGTGAAGTCACCAAGCTGGTCATCGGGGATGTCACGCTGGACCTGTTGAAGCAGACCTGCACACGACAGGGGCAGGCGGTGGACCTTAACGGCAAGGAATTTCGCCTGCTTGAGGCGCTGATGCGCTCAAAGGGGCGCATCCAGACCCGCAATATGTTGCTGGAAAAGGTCTGGGACATGAATTTCGACCCCACCACCAGCGTGGTCGAGACCCATATCAGCCGCCTGCGGGGCAAGCTGGAAAAGCCTTTTGGCGATACGGTGATCCGCACGGTCCGCGGTGCTGGCTATGTTATTGACGCCGCTTAGGTGGCTCGCCCGCCTGTGGCGGCTGTCTGCCTTGCGGCAGGCCTTGCTGCTGACGGTCGTCTTTCTGGCCGTGATCGCGGGGGCCGCAGGCTACGCGGTCTTCGAAGTGCGCGAGGAGATCGACAATCGGGTCGATAACCGCCTGCAGGAGCGGTTTGACGATATCAGTGCGGACATTGCCGACGGGGTGTTCACGCTTGAGGACGCACAGGCCACGTCCCTCGAACGGGTGCTTTTTCTCCCAGATACGAACCGCCGCGACGACTACTATGGCGAACGCGGCACTTTCACGGAGCCCGATTTGATCCCACGAGAAGGCCGCCCCCGTGGCGGCGGCGCGCCCGAGTCGTGGTTGTTTTATGGTGGTGCTGTGCAGGGCGGGTGGCTGATCGTGGGCCAAAACATCGGCGAGGTGGCGGTGTTCAACGATGTGCTGGTCGAAACCTTCGTCACCATCGGTTGGGTCACGGTCGCCGTTGCACTGCTCTTGGGGCTGTTTTTTGGCTGGCGTACCCAGCGTCGGCTGACGGAGGTGACAAACGTGCTGGAACAGGCAGCCGCAGGCGATGTGGCGGCGCGGGTGCGCCCTGCGGCAGACCGTGACGATCTGGACCGGCTGGGATTGCAGGTGGACGATGCCCTGACCCGCATCGGGGCGGCACTGGAACAGGCGCGGGGCTTTTCTGCCAACATCGCCCATGATCTGAAAACGCCCCTGACCCGCCTACGCATCCGGCTGGAAACCGCGCTTTTGGCGGACGGCGACCGCAGCGAAGAAATTGGCGCCGCCTTGGAACAGGCGGACAAATCCATCGCGATTTTTGACGCCTTCCTGCGGTTGTCCAAACTGGAAAGCGGCGCGTTGGAACAACGGTTCGAGGCGGTTGATCTGGCCGCGCTGGTGGGCGAGGCGGCCGAGACCTTCGGCCCTGTCATCGAAGACAGCGGACGGACCCTGAACGTGTCTGCGAAGCCCGGAACTGTGCAGGGCGATCCCGTTCTTCTGAACCAGTTCCTCTCCAACCTGATCCAGAATGCCTTGCGGTACACGCCCACAGACGCGACTTTGACGCTTGTGTCGGGGGCGGGGTTCTTCGGCCTTGATGACGATGGCCCCGGCATCCCCGAAGCCGAGCGCGCCCGCGTGACCGAACCCCTCTACCGGATGGACCGCAGCCGCAACACGGACGGCGCGGGACTTGGGCTGGCGCTGGCGAAATCCATCGCCGCGCGGCACGGCGCGTCCCTTGTTCTGAAGGACACAGCGGGCACCGCGACGGGGCTTTCGGCGCGGATGGTCTGGGACGCGGGCGCCAAAACCGCCACCTGACAAATTTGTAAAGATGCCGCCAAGCGGGTGCAAAGCGGGGTGTCCATATCTGTTTCATCAACGAAACGGAAAGGACGACCCAAATGACAAAGATCACTCAAACCCTTCAGATTGCACTCGGCGCAGCAGCCGCATTGATCCTGGCCCCCTTCGTGGCCGTGTTCGGCCTGATGGTCATGGGGTTTGCCATCGGTGCGGCGGCGCTGATGACCGGCATCATGTCGGCGGTGATCTGGTTTGCGGCTCGCACGATGGAAGACGAAGAGGGCGCGCAGGCGTCCGATGAGGCACCAGACGTCCAAGGCGCCCAACCGGCCCTGTAACAGAGCAGATCACAGACCTCACATTTGCATTCTCATGAGGCAGCAGGAGGGCGGTTCCGGTAACAGGGCCGCCCTTTTTCGACGAAAAAGGGGTCAGCCCCAGCGGCGGTGCACCCAGAAATATTGTTCGGGATTGGCTTCGATCCGCGCTTCAAGACGGTCTGTCACATCGCGCATGATTTGCTCGGGCGTGGTCAGGCCCACGGGCTCCTCCACATCGACCGCAAAGCTCAGCCCGTCAGGCTGACGGGTTCCGAAGTACGGCACGATCAGCGCGCCGGTCTTCAGGGCAATGGCCCCCAGACCGGTCGACGTGTGGGCTGGCTGGCCCAGAAACGGGATTTTGGGGTATTTGGTGACCCGCACATCAAACAGCATCGTCCCCATGCCGCCCTCTTTCAAAAGCCGCATGAACCCTGCCATCCCGTCACGATCAATCGGGAAGACCGGACCGGAGACATCCTCGATCGTCGTCAGGTAGTGTTCGTTGAAATAGGGGTTCGAGATCGGCTTGTAGATACCGCCGATAGAGTAGCCCAACCGGTTCAGCACGTGACGCGGCGCGTCGTGGTTGCCGAAATGGCCAGTCACGAATAGAACCGGACGGCCCTCGGCCTTTGCCTCGGCCACCGCTGCAAGGCCCGCGCCTTGGGGCTCGGTCTTCTCAAGCTGGCGAGTGTATTCGCCGCGCGAGTACCCTTCGATCATCGTGCGGCCAAAGTTGTTGCAGCAGCCGCGCGCGATGCGCAGCACCTCTGCGCGGGGCAGGTCGGGCCAGATCATGGCCACCTGTTCCTCGGCCCGTTTGCGGTAGCCTGACAATGGCGCGACACCCCGTTCGATCATCGCCCCGAACCAGCGGACGCGCCGCTCATAAGGCAAAGCCAGCGCTGTGCGGATGATCCCGCGCAGGGAGCGGTCGATGATCCAGTCGGACCGTGTTGCAGTGTCAAACGTGCGCATGAGCGACGTTTAGGCGGCAGGCCCCTGCGCTGCAAGTCTTGCGCAAGAGTGCACAGGAATGGCCTTGTGCACTTCTGCACAGAAAAGGTGACAAGGCGGCGAATGGACAGCAGGGATGCGCGGCCCTACATCATGGCGCAAGTGACACCCTACAGGAGTTCTTCCGATGTCCATCAGACCAACACTCGAGACCCGCAAGGCCGTTCCGACCATGGAAGGCGCGGGCGTCCATTTGCACCGTGCGTTCGGATTTCAGGACCCGTCCGAGTTGGACCCGTTCCTGTTGTTCGATGATTTCCGCAATGATGTGCCAGCGCACTTTGAAAAAGGTTTCCCGTGGCACCCGCATCGCGGCATCGAGACCATTACATACGTGTTGAACGGAACGGTTGAACATGGCGACAGCCTTGGCAACACCGGCACGCTGGGCGCAGGCGATGTGCAGTGGATGACGGCAGGCTCGGGCATCCTCCATCAGGAGATGCCGCAGGGCAACGAACACGGCCAGATGCACGGCTTCCAGCTGTGGGGCAACCTGCCCAGCAGCCAGAAGATGACAGCCCCGCGGTATCAGGACGTGCAGGGTAAGGACATTCCGGTGGTCGTCGATGACGACGGCACGGCCGTGCGCGTGATTGTGGGTGAGTTTTGGGGCAAGACCGGCCCTGTGGACGGCATCGCCGCCGATCCCCAGTATCTGGATGTTTCCATGCCTGCAGGCGTCAAGAAAACCTTCAAGATCGACACCTATCGCCGTGCTTTTGCCTATGTCTTTGGCGGGTCCGCAGCCTTTGCCGACGCCTCTGCGCCGCAGGGCGTTCTTCTGGAAAAGGAAGTGATGGGCGAAGAGGTCAACATCCGCGATCTCAGCGGCGACCGGACCCTCATCCGGTTCGGCACAGGCGATGAAATCACGGTGCAGGCGGGCCCCGAGGGCGCGCGGTTCTTGCTGATCTCTGGCGCGCCGATTGAAGAGCCTGTCGCGTGGCACGGGCCGATCGTGATGAACACGCAAGAGGAGCTGATGCAGGCGATGAAAGACCTGCGCAACGGGACGTTTATCAAACCCGCGCACTAACCGGCAAAACCGGTGCCCACTTTTCCCTGTGCGCGGCGCATCAAACCCGCGCACTAACTGAACAAGACGAACGGGGCGGAGCTAGACCTTCGCCCCGTTCTGCACCTTGAGTTTATAGAGCAAAAGGGTCTCTTCCCGCGGCCATTCTGGCGAGGAAAAGACGATCCCGGCTTCCCAAAATTCAATCGGATGGCGCTTCTGCCTGTCGGCGCGGCCGCTTTCCAAGTGGTCAATTATCATGCCGCGCATCAGCTGCTGACGGTCCGCTGTTGTCGGATCATCCAAACGGCAGGTCATCTCGAACGGGTCATCATCGAGGCAATACAGCTCATCCTCATCCCCCCAAACGGCCACATATTTCCAGCCCTGATGGTAGAGGATCTTCTGAAAACTGATGTCGCCGGAATGCCCGAAGTGGTCACAAATCAGATGGTCGCGCGTGGTCTTGCCACTGATCAGGTCAAACAGGCTGTCGCCGTCCAAGGGCTCTGGTCCGGAGGGCTTGGCCCCTGCGGCTTCCAACATGGTGGCGGTGACATCGAGCAGGCTGACAGGTGTGTCCAGTCGCACGCCGGCTGCAATTCGCCCGCGCTGGCGCAAGACCAGTGGCACGCGCCCAACCTCTTCGGGAAAGGCGGAGTATTTGTCCCAGCCCGCGCCATGGGCCGCGATGCCGTCGCCGTGGTCTGCCGTGACGATGAACAACGTGTCATCCGCCAACCCAAGGTCGTCCAGCGTCTGCGCCACCCGTCCAATGGCCGCGTCAGTTTGCAAACCGGACGCGTAGCAGCGCGCCATGACCGTTTGCCACGTCGTCCAGTCGGGCCAGCGTTCGAACGCGCGGTGCTGGCAGCGCAAATCGCGCTGAATGCGGTAGCGCCACGGCTTGTCGTCCAGATTCTCGTCGAAACTGGGGTAGGGCGGGATGTCCGCAGGGTTCACCAGATCTGCAAATTCCTGCGATGGATAATAGGGGTGGTGCGGGCCCCACAGGCTGATGACCATGGAAAAGGGCTGATCGCGGTCCTTGAGATCGGCCAAGGCATCACAGGCCATGTTGGCCACAAAGAACTGCTCGTGCACGTCAGCGGGCCCCGACAGAACCCCGGCACCATCCATAAAATCCCACGGCTCGTCCGGGTCCATCAGCACGTCCGTGCCGTTCAGTTCGGGCCGCAACAGATGGTGTTCAATACGGCAGGTGGGCTGATCCTCGCCCAGACGTTTCAGGTAGTCCTTATAGGCGTCGGAGGCATAAAGGTTGCCGTATTCCGGCAGGCTCCAGCCCGTGATGCCGAAATCTTGCGCGGTCTTGTCGACGCCGCAATGCCATTTGCCAAAGTAGTAGTTATCGTAGCCTGCAGCGGCCAGATGGTCTGCGTAAAGCCGTTCGCCCTCGCGGAAATCGCGGCGGTTGTAGGGGATCGGGTATTCGGAATTCCACCGTAGCCCGTGTTTGTCGGCCCGTTTGCCCGTCAGGAAACTGGCGCGGGACGGTGTACAAATCGGGGTGATGGCATAGGCGCGGTCGCACCATGCGCCTTGAGCCGCGATCTTTTCGAGTTCCGGCCAGCGGTAAGGGTAACGCGCTTGGTCGTAGTGGCCCGCAAAAGCGACATGATCGGCGATGATGGTGACGATATTCGGGCGTCTTGTCATCGGATCTCGACCTTGATCGCGTCTGCCGTCTTCTTGGCAGCGCCGGCATGGGCCGCGAAGAAAGCATTCATGTCGTCTGGCGTTGTCCAGTCTGGCCCCTTAAGGAAGCTGGCCATTTCGTCCACGGTGTCGGCCTTCTTTACGACGCCAGCGGCTTCGGCTTCCGTGAAGGGGTATTCAATCGTGTAGGTCACGGGGCCGGTAACGACCGGCTTTTGCAGGGCCAATGGCTCGATAATGTTGTGCGCCCCGTGGCTGTGGAACCCGCCGCCCACAACGACACGGTGCGCAAGGGCGAGGTAGAAATACATCTCTCCCATGCTGTCGCCCAGCAGGACCTGCGTGCTGGCGTCCCACGTCTTTGCGGCAAGCGCGTCATCAAACACCGCACTGCGCCGCGCCACCCTCAGGCCTGTTTCCGTCAACATATCCCCGACCGTGTCGAACCGTTCCGGTGCGCGGGGGACGTAGATCACCAGAGTGTCGGGGTCCGCTGTGATGAGGTCACGGATCACGTCGATGTAGCCTGCATCCTCGCCTTCGACCGCGCTGGCAAAGGTTACGACAGATCGGCCTGCAAGTTGGGGTGCAAAGGCGGCTGCCGCGTCCAGCAAGGCGGGCGGGATCGGTTGGTCGAACCGTGTCTCGCCGGTGATGTGGATGTTTGGCACACCGACCGAGGCAAAGCGGTCCGCCTGCAGTTGCGATTTGACGAAAGCACCCGCGAACTGGCCCATAATCCGCTGCCGCAATCGCAGTCCGCCACTGTCCCGTTCC
The DNA here is from genome assembly GCA_020628265.1 of Pseudooctadecabacter sp. Taxonomy (GTDB): domain Bacteria; phylum Pseudomonadota; class Alphaproteobacteria; order Rhodobacterales; family Rhodobacteraceae; genus Octadecabacter. The sequence goes on from JAHDFG010000080.1 coordinate 8,104, forward strand.
AGCGATTTGCTGGGGTACTGGGCGTTGCACATGTAAAGCGGCACGCCCTTGGTGCGGGCGGCGAGGACCATGGCGGGCCAGATTTCGATTTCCATGACCAGCCCGATCTTGGGGCGACAAGCGCGGAAGAAGCGCCCGAAGACCCAGAACATGTCCAGCGGCACCCAAACACATGCGACGCGGCCGTCGGCGATCTCAGGGGCGAAGACGGCCTCGGCCTCCCGCCGGCCCGCGGGGGTGAAATGGGTGAAGACGATTGTTTCACCGCGTTCCAGCAATGTTCGGGCCAAAGGCACGGCGGAGCGGACCTCGCCCAAGGACACCGCATGAATCCAGACTGGCTGTTGGGGCAGGTCAGAGTAACTGCCGAACCGCTCGCCCAAATGGCGGCGGTAGTCAGGATCGCGTCTGCTGCGGTGCCAGATGTAGATCAGCACCAGTGGCGTCAGCGGCAGCCACAACAGATGATAGAGAAACGCAAACACCCACAGGATCATGTGCTGAT
>JAHDFG010000081.1 GCA_020628265.1 Pseudooctadecabacter sp.
TGCCGCGCCTGTTTCCCGGTCTGATCATCTATTCGGACGAGTTGAACCACGCCTCCATGATCGAAGGCATCCGCCGCAACGGTGGCGAAAAGCGCATTTTCAAGCACAACGATCTGGACGATCTGCGCGCCAAGCTTGAGGCCGACGATCCCGCAGCGCCTAAGCTGATTGCTTTTGAATCCGTATACTCGATGGATGGCGACTTCGGCCCCCTCGAAGCACTGTGTGATCTGGCGGACGAATTCGGTGCGCTGACTTATTGTGACGAAGTGCACGCGGTTGGCATGTATGGCCCCCGTGGCGCAGGTATCGCCGAACGCGACGGGTTGATGGGCCGTATCGACATCATCAACGGCACGCTGGCCAAAGCGTTCGGAGTGATGGGTGGCTACATCGCCGCATCGGCAAAAATGTGTGACGCCGTAAGGTCTTACGCGCCAGGCTTTATCTTCACCACCTCTCTGCCACCTGCTGTTGCCGCAGGCGCCGCAGCCTCCGTGGCACACTTGAAGGGCGCGCAAGAGTTGCGCGACGCCCAGCAGACGCAGGCGCGTATCCTGAAGACCCGTCTGCGCGGCCTTGGCCTGCCGATCATTGACCACGGCAGCCACATCGTGCCGCTCATCGTCGGTGATCCGGTCCACACGCAAAAGCTGTCCGACATGCTGCTGCAGGACCACGGGATCTACGTGCAGCCGATCAACTTCCCCACCGTGCCTCGCGGCACCGAGCGACTGCGCTTTACCCCGTCGCCGGTTCATGGCCCGCGTGAGATGGATGCGCTCGTCAAGGCTCTTGATGCGCTCTGGTCCCATTGTGCGCTGAATCGTGCCGACCTGGCGGGCTGATTTCTCTGCATATGCAAAATCGTTTCTGATGTGCTAAAAACCAGCCAATGAGTTGGCGGGACAACGAATCGAGTCGGCTCTATTGGGGCAGAAGGTTAAAAGGGTACGGATGATCCGCAGAGGTTTCAGACGCGCTAGGGCCGAGGAAGAGGTCGTCGAACCGGCAGGGTTTGACGCCTTTGAATTGCGTCTGGGTGATCTGATGCGCGGCGAACGCGCGACCATGGGGAAAAGCCTTCTGGACGTTCAGCGAGAGTTGAAGATCAAAGCGGCCTATATCGCGGCCATTGAGAATTCTGATCCAACGGCTTTTGACACGCCGGGCTTTATTGCCGGCTATGTCCGCTCTTACGCCCGTTACCTGAACATGGACCCAGACTGGGCGTTTGAGACGTTCTGCGCCGAAAGCGGTTTTGCCACAGCGCACGGTATGTCTGAACAGGCGTCCGGCGCAAAACCGGTCAAACCGGTCCCCGCACCCTTTGAAAAAGATATCTTTGCGACACCAGCCACGCCTTTCGTGCCTGCGGGTGACGCGATGTTTTCGAACGTCGAACCGCGTGCCATCGGCTCGCTTCTGGTGCTTGTCGCGCTGATCGGCGGGCTTGGATGGGGCGGCTGGACCGTCCTTCAGGAAGTGCAAAAGGTGCAACTGGCCCCCGTTGAAAACACGCCGACTGTCGTCGCCGACATTGACCCGCTGGCTGGCGGTGGCCTGCCTGCTGCGAACGCAGGCATTGATGTGGTGGCAGGCTTTGACGCCCCAACGACCGAAGCTTTGGATCGCCTTTACCGCCCCCAAGCGCTCGACGCGCCGGTGCTGGTGCCGCGTGACGGCCCAATTGCCACGCTTGATCCGCGCACCACGGGGGTGTTGGCCCCAACGGCCGAAGAACGCCCCGGTCTTCTGGCGCAAGCCGAAACCGGTTTGACAGCACCTGCGGTGCCGTCTTCAGTTCAGGTCACGGAAAACCCGCGCCCTGGTGTGCAACTGGTGGCGGTTCGTGACGCATGGGTTCGTGTCCGCGCGGCGGACGGATCAATCATCTACGAAGCCATCATGACGGCGGGCGACACTTTTGATGTTCCCCAAACGGAAGAGCCTGCGACCTTGCGCATTGGCGAATCCGGCGCCGTGTACTTCGCAGTGAACGGCGCACACTACGGCCCTGTCGGTCCGCGGGGGCAGGTGACATCCAACCTTGCCCTGTCTGTCGACAACCTGACCACAACCTATGAGGTTGCAGACCTGACCGCAGACAGCGATCTGGCTGAGGTGGTCCGCGTGGCCGAAGTTCAGGCTCTGCAGCCTGCACAGGACGTCTCCGAATAATCACTAAACAAACTGTCGCAGCCCGTTGCCCGCAGCACAGCAGGCGACTAGGTTAGGTGTAACGCAAACCTGACAGGTGACCCCATGTCGCTCAATCATATTCGTCCGTGGCGCAACATCTACCGCCGTGAAAGCCGGCAGATCATGGTGGGCAATGTGCCTGTGGGCGGCGGCGCGCCGATCTCTGTCCAGACGATGACCAATACGCTGACACCGGATGTAAAAGCGACGATTGCGCAGGTGCAAGCGGCCGCGGATGCCGGTGCCGATATCGTCCGTGTGTCCGTGCCGGATGAGGACAGTTCCCGCGCCTTGAAAGAGATTTGCCGCGAAAGCCCCGTGCCCATCGTGGCTGACATCCACTTTCACTACAAACGCGGGATCGAGGCCGCCGAGGCAGGGGCTGCCTGTCTGCGCATCAATCCCGGCAACATCGGCTCCGAGGACCGCGTGAAAGAGGTGATTAAGGCCGCACGCGACAACAACTGCTCGATCCGCATCGGTGTGAACGCAGGCAGCCTCGAAAAGCATCTGCTCGATAAGTACGGTGAACCCACGCCGGACGCGATGGTTGAAAGCGGGCTGGATCACATCAAGATCCTGCAGGACAACGACTTTCACGAATTCAAAATCAGCTGCAAGGCCTCCGACGTCTTCATGGCTGCTGCCGCCTATCAGCAACTGGCCGAACAGACGGACGCGCCGATCCACCTAGGCATCACCGAGGCGGGGGGGCTGACCTCTGGCACCATCAAATCGGCCATCGGTCTGGGCAACCTGCTCTGGATGGGGATCGGCGACACGATCCGCGTCTCCCTCTCCGCCGATCCGGTGGAAGAGGTGAAAGTCGGCTACGAGATCCTCAAATCCCTCGGCCTGCGCCATCGTGGTGTGAACATCATCTCATGCCCCAGCTGCGCACGTCAGGGGTTTGACGTGATCAAAACCGTTGAAACTCTGGAAAAGCGTCTCGAACACATCAAGACCCCCATGAGTCTATCCATCATCGGCTGTGTGGTGAATGGCCCGGGCGAGGCGCTGATGACGGACGTTGGCTTCACCGGAGGCGGCAATGGCGCGGGCATGGTCTATCTGGCGGGCAAGCAATCCCACAAGATGTCCAATGACGAAATGGTCGATCACATCGTCGAACAGGTCGAGGCAAAGGCCGCCGAACTGGACGCAGCCGCAGCAGCCGCCGAATAGCCCGCCTTCGGAACAGCGCTTGGCTTGTTAGGGCAGGGCGCCGCTGTCTTCTTTGATGCAAAAATACCTAAAAGCGCGGCGCAGCCGCGCGGATCGGATTTGCGAAGCAAATTCGAAACAGGGTCAGAAACCGCCTGCGCCTCAGCTGTCTTCGCGTTGCTGGTCGACGATCTGACGCATCTGAGCAAGGGGCACGTAGCCGCGCACCATCTGATCGCCAAATACGAAGGTGGGCGTACCGGTGATCTGCATCCGGTCCCCAAGCGCGCGGTTGGCTGCCAGAATGTCACCCACTTCCGGGCTGTCCATCTCGGCAAAAATCGCATCCGTATCCAAATCATAGGCACTGGCCAAAGCGGTCAAACTGGCCTCGGACACATCGGACCGCAGGGCCATCAGCGCGTCCGAGACTTCCTTATAGGCCTCATCTCCGGCGACCAGTTTGGTGGCCACGGCAAAGCGTGACGCCAGCACAGATTGCTCACCCAAAATCGGGTATTCCTTTGTAATGATGCGGATATTGCCGTCTGTCGTCACCAGTTCTGCGACTTCGGGGTGGGCGCGGCGGCAAAAGCCGCAGCGGTAGTCGATAAACTCGACGATTGTGATGTCGCCGTCAGGATTGCCTCCCACGTGGGAGAAGCCGTCGTTCACCAATGCATCGGCATTGAGCTGCGCCAGCTGTTCATCGCGCAGCGCTTCGGCCTGTTCCTGACGCGCCTCAAGCACGCCGATGGCCTCCATCAGCACCTCGGGGTTATCCAGAAGATAGGCCCGCACTTCGGCACGGAAAGCATCCCGTTCCGCATCAGACATGGCGTCCAGATCAAGGGCCATGGCGGATGTGGCGCTCAGGGCGAGGGCGGTGAAAACAGTCGTAAGGCGCATGAACATCTCCAATCTATTGCGCAGCAGAAAGCACGTCCTGCGCCCGCTGCCAAGAGGCCGACCCGCGGGGCAGGCGATCTGCCGCACGGCGGGCGTGCACAATTGCGTCATCCATCCGGCCCTGAAGGGCATAGCGTTCTGCCGTCACAAGGGACGCAAGTCCGGGCTGGCCCGTCCGAGCATAGGCTTGCCCCAGATCCCGCAACACAGCCGAGGATTGGGCGTCCAGCGCGCGGGCCCGTTCCAGCACCCGAACGGCCTCGGTGTTGCTGTTGTTCGTATTCAGCGCCAGCAGAGCGCGGCCGTAGCCGCCCAAAATAAGCGGTTCGTTTCCGTTCAGGCTGACGGCATTGCGATAGGATTGCGCGGCAGCGGCGGGCTGACGGCTTTCCAGCAGGATTTGCCCGAACAACTCGTGCCAGTAGGCGTCGTTCGGATACTGCTGGAGTAAGGCCTGCATGGCCTGGATTGCGCCGTTTGCATCGGCCTGACGGTGCAGGGCCACGGCGCGGCGCATCACCCCGATGGGGCTGTTGTCCCCGCGCACGCGCCGCAGGGTCCAGCCGGGGTTTTGCACAAAAGCACTCAACTTGCCTTGCGCGCGCGCGAACCAGAAATCGGCATTGGGATCGGTCGCAGTGTTGCCCGGATTGGCCGCGACGAGCCCGCGCAGGGCACGAATCCGGTCCGAGGTCAGCGGATGGGTCCGCGCATGGGGGTCCTGCCGCGAAACAGACAGTGCCTCTTGCCCGCGGAACATGTCCATGACCTCGATGGCACCCTGCGGGTTCACGCCAGCGGCGAGAAGGAACCTGATCGAGGATTGGTCAGCAGCTGATTCCTCGGCCCGTGTATGTGCGAAGAATTGCCGTTGAGCAGCGCCCGCTGACCCTGCGGCAACGCCTGCCGCCGCCCGTGGATTGTCGGATGCCAAAGCGACGGCCAAGGCCAGCGCCATGCCGAAACCGGCTGCATTGCGGCTGCCACGCAGGTTGGTCAGGCGGCGCGAGATATGACCGTTGGCGATATGGGCCGCCTCATGGGCAATGACGGCCTGTACCTGTGCGGCGCTCTCCAGTCGCAGCAACAGGCCGGAGTGGAGGAAAATGACGTCGTTGCTGATGACAAAGGCATTCAGACCGCTGTCGTTGACCACCAGTATCCTTGTTCGGTTCGGGTTGAGTCCTGCCGCCCGCAGGATCGGAGCGGCCAATTCATCCAGCGCGTTCTCGATATCCGCATCACGGATCAGTGACACCGCATGGGCAGGGTTGGCAAGCGTTGTCAGGCTCAACCACACACCCAACAAAATGGCGGTCACAGAAAGGCGCATTGACGGGCTCCGGTCGGGCAAGGCAAACAGATGTCAAAGCAAGGATAAGGCGGGGCAGATGCGGAACTCAAGGCGCGGTGAGGTTGATCCGTTTATTGTGATGGATGTGATGGAAGCGGCCCGTGTGGCCGAGGCTTCGGGGCGTCACATTATCCATATGGAAGTGGGCCAACCGGGCACGGGTGCGCCTGCGGATGCCATCGCGCGGCTTTCCGCCGATATGGCAGCTGATCCGCTGGGCTACACTGTCGGGCTGGGCCTGCCGGACCTGCGGCACCGGATCGCGCAGCATTACGGCGACTGGTACGATGTCGATCTTGACGCGAACCGCGTGGTGGTAACGGCTGGCGCATCAGGTGCCTTCCTGCTCGCATTCTCTGCTCTCTTCGATACAGGCGCGCGGGTTGGCTTGGGCGCGCCGTGTTATCCGTCCTACCGGCAAATCCTCAAAGCGCTGGACCTGAGGCCGGTGGACATGCCGACCACGATGGCTGCACGGATGCAGCCCGTCGCCGCGGACGTCGCAAAACATGATCTGGATGGTCTGATCGTGGCCTCACCGGCCAACCCCACAGGCACCATGCTGGACTTGCCAGCCATGAAAGCATTGGCCGATGCCTGTACCGCATCAGACGCTGCCCTCATCAGTGACGAGATTTATCACGGCCTGACCTATGAGGGCCAAGCGGTGACAGCGCTTCAGGCCACCGATGACGTCTACGTCATCAATTCGTTCTCCAAGTATTTCTCGATGACCGGCTGGCGGGTGGGTTGGATGGTTGTCCCCGACAGCCACGTGCGCACCATCGAACGCCTGGCCCAGAACATGTTCATCTGCCCGTCCCATGCGTCGCAACGTTTGGCCCTGCACGCCATGGAGTGCAGCGCCGAGTTGGACACATTCGTTGACGTCTACCGCGCCAATCGCGACTTGATGATCGATGCCTTGCCCGCCATGGGTTTGGGCAAATTCGCGCCGCCGGACGGGGCCTTTTACGTCTACGTGGACGTGGGCGATTACACGTCGGACAGCCTCGCGTTCTGTGCGGATGTCCTTGAAAAAGCAGGCGTTGCGATCACGCCGGGGTTGGATTTCGATCCCGTCGAAGGCGGGCATTGGGTGCGCTTGTCCTATGCCCGCGCAACAGACGATATCCGCGAAGGGCTGTCCCGATTGGCGGGTTATATGGCCAACCTGCGGGGCACGGCATGAGGGCGCTGTGGCTCGTCATATGGATGCTGGCCGCCGCGCCCGTTGCGGCGCAGGATTTCTCTGCCCTCGCGCGTCTGGACACAGAAACCTCCGTCGCCGAAGACGTCCGCCGCCGGTTGGAAGTGACGCTGTTTCTGTCCCAATCCGTGCCGTATCGCGTGTTCACGCTGGATGATCCCGCCCGCGTGGTGCTGGACTTCAAAGAGGTCGATTTTCGCGGCTTTGACGCCGCCATCTTCGATCAAAGCGATCGCGTAGAGGGGGTGCGGGCAGGCCCGCTACGCCCTGGCTGGAGCCGTATGATCCTTGATCTGGCCGACCCAATGGCCGTTCAGTCTGCAGGCATGCAGGTCAGCGAAAGCGACGGCACCGCGATTGTCGAGCTTGTGATGCGCCCCACCTCGGCCGAAGACTTCGCCGCCACCGCCGGTGCGCCCGACGATCCTGACTGGGTCTTCGCGCTGGCCGATCAACCCCCGCCAGAAAAGCCTGAGGACGGGCCGCTTGTCGTTGTGGTGGACCCCGGCCATGGGGGCATCGATTCCGGTGCAGAATATGACGGGATCGAAGAGGCCGATGTCATGCTGGCGCTGGCCTTGGAACTGACAGCAGCGCTTGGCCGTCTGGAAGGCATTCAACCGGCCTTGACGCGCAACACGGATGTGTTTGTGCCCCTGCGGGAACGGCTGACGCTGGCGCGGGGGGCGGGCGCCGATCTGTTCATCTCGCTGCATGCGGACGCGCTGGCAGGGGAGCAGGCCACGGGCGCCACGGTCTACACCCTGACGGATCAGGCGCAGTCGGCGGCTTCCCAACGGATCGCGGAACGCCACAACTCGGTCGATGTGCTGGCGGGGGTGGACCTGCGCGGGCAGGGGGATGAGGTGGCGATGGTCCTGCAGGACCTTGCCCGGATCGAGACCACAGCCGCTAGCGACCGCTTTGCCTCAGCATTGGTGCAAGCCATGAAGGACACCAACGCGCCGATGAACACGCGGCCACGGCGCGAGGCGGGCCTGCAAGTGCTGACGGCGGCGGATTTTCCGTCCGTGCTGATCGAGGCTGGCTTTCTGTCCAACGTGGCAGACCGTGAACGGCTCCTGACGCCGCAGGGCCGAGCGCCCTTGGTGGCGGCGATCACCTTGGCCGTGGGCCGTTGGGCGATCGAGGAAGAAGCGCTGGCCCCGTTGATCCGCCAGTAACTAGCCGACGTAGCGGGCCAGCCAGATGGTATGGAAATCGCACGTTGGGTCTTCCGGGCGGTAGTCGATGACCTTGAAGCCGGATTGGGCCAGTAGACCGCGATATTCATCTGGGGCAAGGCTGGCGTGATAGACCGGTGCGCCCGCCGCATGCCCCCAGCTTTCACCTGCCGCAGGGCCAGAGGTGAACATCAAGGCAGCATTGGGGGCGGCGTGACGGGCGAAGACGGGGAACATGCCCCGCTGGTCATCGGGGCTCAGGTGAAAGAAGCTGTCCCACGCAAGGATCGCATCGAATTCGGCGCTCAAATCGAGGCCCCTCATATCTGCGTGATGGGCTTGCGCATGCGGCAGGTTCTGCTGGTAAAGCTCAATCATGCCGGCGGCACCGTCGACGCCTGTGACTGCAAGTCCCCGTTCCGACAGATATCGCGCCAACGGCAGACCCGGACCGCAGCCCAGATCCAGCAACCTGCGCGGCGAGACATTGCGGGGCGTCACCCCTAACATCCTGTCCAGCATAGGTTTTTCGAACAGAATACGGGACCTCTGGG
>JAHDFG010000082.1:0-1391 GCA_020628265.1 Pseudooctadecabacter sp.
GACGGGCTGCGGACCGCGGGTTCATTGTCTCGGACCACGCCGATTGGACCGGCTTGAATGAGGCCATTGCGGCAACGGGTGCCGAACGCATCTTTGTGACCCACGGCTACACGGCTCCCTTTTCAAAATGGCTCAGCGAACAGGGGTACGACGCTCAGATCGTGCAGACGGAATTTGACGGCGAAAGCCTCGATCAGGAGGCAAGCGAATGAGTTAACAAGTGATGAACACCGCGCCAAATGCCAGTCCGCTGCCATACGCCAGCCATACGCGAGCCATACGCAAACCATACGGCAGTTTTGGCCCATGAAGGATTTTGCAGACCTCTTCACGCGGCTCGACCAGACGACCAGGACCACGGTCAAGGTCGCGGCCATGGCGGACTATTTTCGCACCGCAACGGATGGCGACAAACTCTGGACCGTGGCCCTGTTTTCGGGCCGTCGCCCAAAGCGCGTGATCACCACGACGGCGCTGCGGGAATGGGCAGCGGAACGAGCAGGCCTGCCACTCTGGCTGTTTGAGGAATGCTACCCGATCGTTGGCGATCTGGCGGAAACGATCAGCCTGTTTCTACCCAGCGCGCCCTCACATCAGGAACACCCTCTAAGCGACTGGATAAATGAATTAAAACGCCTTTCCGAACTTGATGAAGAAGACCGGAAAGCCGGCATTCTGGCGGCATGGGACCAACTGGAACAGACGGAACGTTTCCTGTTCACGAAGTTGCTTACAGGCGGCTTCCGCATCGGCGTAAGCCAGAAACTGATGACCCGCGCACTGGCGCAAGCCACCGATCAGGACGAGGCGGTTCTGACCCATAAGCTAATGGGCAACTGGACGCCCGAAACGACCACGTGGGAAGATTTGATCCTGTCAGATGATCCCACGGCAGACCTGAGCCGACCGTATCCGTTTTACCTCGCCTACGGGCTTGAAAATTTGGATGACTTAGGACCCGTAACAGATTGGTTTGTTGATAGAAAATGGGATGGCATTCGCGGTCAATTGATCGTGCGTGGCGGTCAGCACCATCTATGGTCACGGGGCGAAGAGCTGATCACGGACCGCTTCCCAGAGCTTGGTCAGCTGAAGGATTTCCTCCCCGATGGCACGGTTCTGGATGGTGAAATCCTCGCCTTCAGGGACGAAACTCCCATGTCATTTAATGCGCTGCAAAAACGGATCGGTCGCAAGACCGTTCCCAAAAAGCTGCTGGCAGAGGCGCCGGTGATCCTGATGGCCTATGATCTGCTGGAAAACGACGGCACCGACATTCGGGATCGGACATTAGAAACCCGACGCAAGATATTGGAAAAAATACTGAAAGATGTTCCCAGCTCGCTCCCGATCCGCATTTCGCCACAGGTGGAAGCCGACACATGGGACGG
>JAHDFG010000082.1:1491-8477 GCA_020628265.1 Pseudooctadecabacter sp.
CCAGCTCGCTCCCGATCCGCATTTCGCCACAGGTGGAAGCCGACACATGGGACGGCTTTGCCGCAGAACGGGACCGCTCCCGCGACCTGAACGCCGAAGGCCTGATGCTCAAACGGCGGGACAGCCCCTATCTCGCAGGACGCAAGAAAGGTGACTGGTGGAAATGGAAAATCGACCCGCTCACTGTTGATGCCGTCATGATCTACGCACAGGCCGGTTCCGGCAGGCGGGCGAACCTGTTTACGGATTTCACCTTCGCGGTCCGAAATGGCAACGACCTCGTCCCCTTCACCAAGGCCTATTCGGGCCTGACGGATGACGAGTTCCGCCAGATCACCGCTTGGGTCCGCAAGAATACCCTGCAACGGTTCGGCCCCGTCCGTCAGGTGCCGCCCGAACATGTGTTCGAGATTGCCTTCGAAGGCATTCAGGCCAGTCCCCGCCACAAATCCGGCATTGCACTCCGGTTCCCCCGCATGCTCCGCTGGCGCCACGACAAACCCGCGGCCGAGATCAACACCCTCGACGACCTACAGGATATGCTGAAGACCTATGGATAAGCCAAACGCAGAGATGCCCCCACCCTCGCGACGCCCTCGGACCTTACCGCCGCAAGGTGCCTGCGACGCACACGTCCATCTGGTGGGTGGAAAGGATGATTTCCCGCTGTGGGACGGACGCGTCGAAGACCCCGCCCCCGGCCCCGACTTTGACGGATGGCTGGCGCTCTATCAGGATCACCTGACCACCTTGGGGTTTGAAAAGGGCCTGATCGTCCACTCGATCCTCTATGGCACCGACAACAGCGTCACGGTCGAGACCGTGAAACGCCTTGGCCCGAACTTTCGCGGCGTGGGGCTGTTGCCCGATACCGCAACGGACGCGGACCTCGACCGCTTCGCGGACCAGAACCTTTGTGCCGTTCGCCTGAACTACGTGCACGGAGGGGTGCTGTCATGGGAAGGCGCCCGCGCGATGGCGCCCCGCCTGGCCGACCGCGGACTGCACATTCAGATGCTGCTTCACAGCCATCTTCACATGGGCGATTTGGCTGACGACATCCGCACCCTGCCCGTTCCGCTGGTCATTGACCACATCGGCTGGCCGGACTTGTCGCTTGGCGTGAATGACCCGGGCTTCCAAACCTTGCTCGGCCTCGTGGCAGACGGGCATGTCCACATCAAACTCAGCGCGCTCTACCGGTTGTGCCCTGCGCCTTACGATCGGGCTGCCCCTTTCGTCGCCGCCCTTGCCGTGGCCAATCCGGATCGCTGTCTTTGGGGATCGGACTGGCCGCATTTGATGCTGGGGGATGCCACAATGCCGGACACGACGACGCTACTCGGCGTCTTCCACGATGTGGTGACGAACAACACCGCACGCCAGAAAATCCTCTGCGAGACCCCTGACGCGCTTTTCTTCTCCTGATCTTCTTCTGACCAGAAAAACTCCCCCCGGAGGGCCGCTTTCAATCCAGCCCCCGCGCCCCTAGATAAGACCAAACAGACAACACGAGGCTTCCTTGAACACTTTCCGGCACGACCCCCGCACCTTCGACGCCAATGCAACCTCCGGCCAGCCCTTCGGCGATCTGCCCGAATGGGACCTGACCGACCTCTACCCCGCCCCAGATGCCAAAGAGCTAAAGCGGGACATGGACTGGCTCGAAGACGCCTGCCGCAGCTTTGCCGCCGACTATGAAGGCAAGCTTGCCGATCTGGATGCAGGCGGCCTGCTGGAGGCCGTTAAGCGCTACGAACAGATCGACGTGATCGCGGGCCGCATCATGTCTTATGCGGGCCTGCGGTACTACCAACACACAACCGATCCAGAACGCGCGAAGTTCATGTCGGACGCGCAGGACAAAATCACGACCTATACAACACCGCTGGTCTTCTACGGTTTGGAATTCAACCGCCTCGCGGATGATCATGTTGAAAACCTGCTCGCCGCCGACGCGGACCTCGCCCGCTACAAGCCGGTGTTCGACCGGATGCGCGCGATGAAGCCCTATCAACTCTCGGACGAGCTGGAAAAATTCCTGCATGATCAATCCGTTGTGGGATCAGCAGCCTGGAACAAACTTTTCGACGAAACCATCGCGGGGCTCAAGTTCACCGTGAACGGCGAAGAGCTCAACATCGAGGGCACGCTCAACCTGCTGTCCGAACAAGACCGCGCCGTGCGCGAGGCCGCGTCCCGTGAGTTGGCCCGCGTCTTTGGCGAAAACGTCGGCCTTTTCGCCCGTGTCCACAACACGCTGGCAAAGGAGAAAGAGATCGAGGACCGGTGGCGCGGCCTGCCGACCCCCCAAACGGGGCGGCACCTCAGCAACCATGTGGAACCCGAAGTGGTCGAAGCGTTGCGCAACGCCGTGGTCGACGCCTACCCGCGCCTCAGCCACCGCTACTATGCGCTCAAGGCCAAATGGATGGGCTTGGACCGGATGCAGGTCTGGGACCGCAATGCGCCGCTGCCCATGGAGAGCGACCGGACTGTGGGCTGGGCCGAGGCGGAACAGACCGTGATGGAGGCCTACGCCGCCTTTGACCCTCGCATGGCCGAGATTGCGAAGCCGTTCTTCACGGACGGCTGGATCGACGCAGGTGTGAAAGAGGGCAAGGCCCCCGGTGCCTTCGCCCACCCCACGGTCACAACGGTGCACCCTTACGTGATGCTGAACTACCTCGGCAAACCGCGCGACGTGATGACACTGGCCCATGAATTGGGCCACGGCGTGCATCAGGTGCTGGCCGCCGAACAGGGCGAACTCCTCTCCTCAACCCCGCTCACATTGGCGGAAACGGCTTCGGTCTTCGGGGAAATGCTGACCTTCCGCAAACTGCTGGATCAGGCGAAAGACCAGACCGAACGCAAGGTGCTTCTGGCCGGTAAGGTCGAAGATATGATCAACACGGTCGTCCGCCAGATCGCGTTCTATGACTTCGAATGCAAACTCCATGCCGCCCGCGCCGGGGGTGAATTGACCCCTGACGATATCAACGCGCTGTGGATGTCCGTTCAGGGCGAAAGCCTCGGGCCGGTGTTCGACTTCATGGACGGGTACGAAACCTTCTGGGCCTATATCCCCCACTTCGTCCACTCGCCCTTCTACGTCTATGCCTATGCCTTCGGCGACGGCCTCGTGAACGCGCTCTACGCCGTCTTCGAGGAACAGGGCGAGGCGTTTAAAGACAAATACTTTGACATGCTTCGCGCCGGTGGCTCCAAACACCACAGCGACCTGCTGGCCCCCTTCGGCCTCGATGCGTCAGACCCTGCGTTCTGGGCCAAGGGTCTGGGGATGATCGAAAGCATGATCGACGAGTTGGAAGCGATGGAATAGGCGCTCACGTCTCGTAGCTGACAAAGGCGAAACGGCGGCTGTCCGGCGCCCAGCAGGGCACGTTGATCGTGCCCTGCCCGCCGTGCAGCGCCACCAGATCGCGCATCGGCCCGCCGCCTGCGGGCATCAGGCGCAGGTGCACATCTTGCAGCGGCGGGTGCCCTTGAGTACCGGGCGCATAGGCCAGATAGAGCATATGGGTCCCGTCCGGACTGGGATGAGGGAACCAGTTGACGCTGTCGTCGTCCGTCATCTGTTGCAGGTCCGCACCGTCGGGGCGCATGCGCCACAGATTTACCGCGCCCGCGACCTCGCCATTGAACCAGATCCATTCGCCGTCAGGGGTGAATTCCGGCCCGTCGCAATGGTCAAAACGCTCGGTCAACTGCCGTTCCGGCCCGCCCTCGATACTGCAGGAATAGACCTGAAAGCTGTCTCCGCGCCGCCCCACATAAACGATGGTCACGCCATCGGGACTGACCCCGTGCCAATAGGACGGCGCGGCCTCAGTGATCCGAACGGGTCTGCCCCCTTTGGCAGGTACACGGTAAATCACGCTCTGCCCAGTTTCGGACTGATCGGACAGCAGAATTTGTTTCCCATCGGGCGTCAGCCCGTGGTCATTGTTGCAGGTTACGCAATGTCCCGTATCAATGGGCTGCAAGTCCGGCGCGCCGAGCGGCACCCGGAACAGCCGCCCATCCGCATTTACGATTAGGCTGTCATCCATCCCATCCCAATTGGGCGCCTCAAGATGGCCGTCGAAATCCAGCAGCACTTCGTCCTTGCCTGTGGCCAGATCAAAAATCCGCAAATGCGACCGCAACGCCCTTAATCCAACTCCGTCCACGGCCAGGGCTTCACCTCGGACGCGCCAGTCAAATACCGCGTGGCCTTGGCCACCCAGATCCCGACATCCGTGCCGAGTTCGGCAATCCGTTCGTTGGGCTGCTTGTTGTTCACCAGCATGATGATGACCTGAAGCACAACCAACACGCCAATGATCGTCGTGGCAAAGCTCATCATGAACCAGATCATCACGACATAGATCAGACGCGTGAAAAGGTTTTCCTCAACGGGCTCTTCGGGTTTCCGGCGCGCCGTGTTTTCCGGCATCACGTCGTCAAATTCATGTGGGTCGGCCATGAACGATTCTCCTTTGGTCCCAGACTAGCCCGCAGCGGCGTGGGCATAAACCGCATCCAGCATGCTTTGCATGGCGCGTGCGTCTTCAAGGCTCCATGGGAAGGACTCCCCGCCCGCCATAGCCCGACCGAACGCCTCGACCTGCAAGACATAGTGGTTTACGGCGGGCCAGCACTCGACGCGCGCGTTGAAATCCTCTTGGGACAGGACCAGTGTGGCCTCCCCCGACGCGCCAGGCGTGAACGGTTGGGTCAGGTGGATTTTGCCGGTGCTTCCGTAGAATGTTGCGTGCTGGGACCGGTGGCTGTTCATCGCGGTGTAGGCCGTGCCGGTCACGTCGCCGAACCGCAAGCCCACGCGGGCGGCAACATCCACCCCGCCCACCATCTGCAGATCCGTGTGGGTGATCGCGGTCGGCTCCTGCCCCGTGGCCAGCCGCATGCACCCCAATGCATACACACCGATGTCAGGCAGGCTGCCGCCCCCCTTGCTGGCGTCGAACCGGATGTTGGTCAGGTCGGGGTTGTTGAACGTAAAGGCCGTGTCCATATGGCGCAGTTCCCCGATTGCACCATCGGCGATCAGGTGGCGGACGCGGTGCCATTGGGGGTGATGGGCAATCATATACCCCTCGGCAGCCACAAGGCCGGTTTCATCCCGCAATGAAATCATCGGGTCGATGGCATCCGCCGACAGCGCAAGCGGCTTTTCACTGAGCACGGCCTTGCCCGCCCTCAGGGCCTTTTCCATCCACGGGATGTGCAAATGGTTCGGCAGCGGAACATATACCGCGTCGATCCCGTCGTCTGCCAACAGCGCATCGTAGTCACCGAATACGCGGCAATCCGGTGCGAGGTCAGTGAATGGCGCAGCCTTTTCAGGCGAAGAGGTCGCCACCCCGGCCAGTACAGCCCCGCGAGAGGCGTGAATGGCCGGAGCCATCGTTTGTCCTGCAAAACGGCTCGCGCCGAGAATACCCCACCTGATCGCCATGTCGGCCTCCGTTCGTATCGCCTGCCCCCTTGTGCCGGAGGTCGGTCAGGAATGCAAAAAGGGCGCCAACCTTCCGGTCAGCGCCCCTATTTTCGGGTCGGATCAGGCGTTCGCCAGCATCCCGCGCTCACGGGCGAGGGTCTGCATCTTCTTTTGCAGCTTTTCGAATGCGCGCACCTCAATCTGGCGAATACGTTCGCGGCTGACGTCGTACTGACCGCTCAGGTCTTCCAGCGTCACGGTTTCTTCTGACAGACGGCGCTGCATCAGGATGTCCTTTTCGCGGTCGTTGAGGACCTCCATGGCTTCCGCCATCAGTTCCCGCCGCGCGTCCAGCTCATCCTTGGCTTCATAGTCGCCGGCCTGATCGGCATCTTCGTCTTCTAGCCAGTCCTGCCATTGCATCGTGCCTTCGCCATCGGATCCGACTTGCGCGTTCAGCGAGGCATCCCCGCCGGACATCCGGCGGTTCATGGAGATCACCTCTTCCTCGGTCACGCCCAGGTCATGGGCGATGCGTTCGACGTTTTCTGGGCGCAGATCGCCCTCCTCCAATGCACCGATACGGCTTTTGGCTTTGCGCAGGTTGAAGAACAGCTTCTTTTGCGCCGACGTCGTGCCCAATTTCACCATGGACCACGAGCGCAGCACATATTCCTGAATGGATGCACGGATCCACCACATCGCATAGGTGGCCAGACGGAAGCCCTTTTCAGGGTCAAACCGCTTCACGGCCTGCATCAGGCCCACGTTGGCCTCTGAAATGACCTCGGCCTGTGGCAGACCATAGCCGCGGTAGCCCATAGCGATCTTGGCAGCCAGTCGCAGGTGCGATGTCACCATTTTATGGGCGGCCTCGGTGTCTTCTTCTTCGACCCAGCGTTTGGCCAGCATGTATTCTTCTTCGGGCTCCAGCATCGGGAACTTGCGAATTTCCTGAAGATACCGGTTCAGGCCCTGTTCCGGTGATGGTGCCGGTAGATTTGTGTAAGAGCTCATAATTGCCCCTCCCAAGGTGTCTTTTGCCGCACTATGTTTACGGCCTTAACATGCATATGGGCGCGGTACGCGTCCCGTTCAAGACTGATCGGTTCAGTTTTCATAAGTTCAAACTAAGAAACCCTTAACGAGGTTCCCAGACCTGTTTCCGTGCGCTCACGCACATGGGACGTGAAAAGGCCAATTGTTACACTTATTTTGCGGGGCCCACCAAAATTCCGGAATTTTGGTCACCCCCCAAGGGCTGCGATCAAGGCCAACATGTCTTCGGGCATTGGCGCCTCGAACCGGATCATCTCGCCAGATACCGGATGCTCAAAACCCAAAGTAGCAGCGTGGAGGGCCTGACGCGGAAACGCCAATGCGGCAGCGCGACCGGCCTCTCCGACCGCTTTTTCAGACAATTTCCTGCGCCCGCCATAGGTCGGGTCACCGATAAGACTGTGACCTGCATGGGCAAGATGCACGCGGATTTGATGGGTGCGGCCGGTCTCCAGCCAGC
>JAHDFG010000083.1 GCA_020628265.1 Pseudooctadecabacter sp.
ACCCGAATGTGCGGGTCTTGGCCGTGGCGGGCGGGGTCGCTGCCAACCAAACCATTCGTACGCGACTAGAGGCGATTTCCGCCGAAACAGAGACTGATTTCGTCGCCCCGCCCCTCGCCCTTTGCACGGATAACGCCGCGATGATTGCTTTCGCCGGACTACATCGGGCCTCAGTTGGGCAGTACGATGATCTGTCCCTGTCCGCGCGGCCACGCTGGCCCCTTGATACGGTCAGCCCGTCGCTCTTGGGCAGCGGCAAGAAGGGGGCTAAAGCATGAAGATTGCAGTGGCGGGCGCAGGCGCATTCGGAACAGGATTGGCAATCGCCTTGGCGGCAAACGGCCCCGTGACACTTTGGGCCCGAGATCCTGACGCCGCGGCGCAGATGTCCAAGACGCGCGAAAACGCAGCGCGCCTCAAGGGCCACCCCTTGCCGGACAACGTCGCTGTAACCTCCGATCTTCAAGCGGTCTTTGACGCGGACACTGTGCTTCTGGCCATTCCCGCCCAGCGCTTGGGCCAGTGGCTCGATGACCACGCCGCTAACCTGACCGGCAAACGTCTGGTGGCCTGCTGCAAAGGGATCGACCAGAAGACCCTCCGCGGTCCTGTCGCCCTGATCGAAGACAAGGTCCCCAGCGCGTCCGCCTCCATGCTCACCGGACCCAGTTTTGCCGCCGATATCGCGCAGAACCTGCCCACCGCCCTGACTCTGGCCTGTGCCGAGCCCGATGACGCCGAATACCTGCAAAGCTGCCTCAGCACCCCGACCCTTCGGCTGTATGTCAGCCACGACGTCATCGGTGCCGAACTCGGCGGGGCGCTGAAGAACGTGATCGCGATTGCCTGTGGGGTCTGCATGGGCGCCGGTTTCGGAGAAAGCGCGCGCGCAGCCGTCATCACGCGCGGCTTTGCGGAGATGCGACGTATCGGGGCCGCCCTTGGCGCTGATCCAGATACGCTGACCGGCCTTTCGGGTTTCGGCGACCTTGCGCTCACCTGCACATCTGACGGCTCCCGCAACTACCGGTTCGGCCTGTCCATCGGCGCGCAACAGGATTTCGACCCCGACACGACTGTAGAAGGCGCTGCAACGGCCATTTCAGTCACTAAACTTGCGGAAAAGCACGATCTGGACCTTCCGATCTGTGCTGTCGTCGCTGCCCTGTCCAACGGGTCGATGACACCCGAAGCCGCCCTGTCCACCCTCCTGTCCCGCCCTTTGCGAAAGGAATAACCATGCCCTACGCCCTCTTTCTGGAAGACAAGAAAGATCACCTTGAGGTCCGCAAGGCCAACCGCGCCGCACATCTCGCCTATATTGAGGAAACCGGCGTTGTGCTGATGGCGGGGCCGCTGCTTGATGATCATGGAAACATGTGCGGCAGCCTGATCGTGCTCGACGTCGAAACGCTGGATGACGCAGAACAATGGGCGGCGAACGACCCCTACCAAAAGGCGGGCCTGTTCGAGTGGAACCGCATCCGCAACTGGAACAAGGTGATCGGCTGATGCGCTACTGGCTCTTCAAATCCGAACCCTCCACCTGGAGTTGGGACCAGCAGGTTGCCAAGGGGGATGCAGGCGAAGAATGGGACGGGGTTCGCAACTACCAAGCCCGCAACTTCATGCGCGAAATGGCCCTCGGCGATCTCGGCTTCTTTTACCACTCCCAGAAAGAGCGTGCCGTCGTCGGTATCGTCGAGGTTTGCGCCGAAGCCCACCCCGACAGCACCACAGAGGACGACCGGTGGGAGTGCGTGGACATCAAGGCCGTCCGCCCTTTTGCCGAACACGTCACACTGGACGACATCAAGGCAGATGAACGCCTGTCCGATATGGTCCTTGTGAAGAACTCACGCCTGTCCGTGCAGCCGGTCACAGAGGATGAATGGCGGATAATCTGCGCCATGGGCCAGACAAAACCCTAGCCAAACAGACCCAAACCCTCCTTAAATGGGTCGAAAGACCATAAAGGAGGGAACTATGGGACTTCTAGCCGTCACCGTCGCAGCCATTGCTGCATTCATTTTCGGGGCCGTTTGGTACGGCGTCCTGTCAGAACCATGGAAAGCGGCATCGGGCGTGCCACTGGGCGAGGACGGAAACCCTATCAACGCCAAAAGCCCCGTGCCCTACGTGACATCCTTCGTCTGCATCATTCTGGTGGCCGGCATGATGCGCCACAGCTTTGCAACGGCGGGCATCGACACTTTTGGCAAGGGCATCCTGTCCGGCGCCGGCATCGGCCTGTTCTTCATCACGCCGTGGCTCGCGCTGACGAATGGCTACAACGCACGGCCCATGAAACTGACCCTGATCGATGGGGGTTACGCGACATTCGGCTGTGCCATCGCCGGCGGTGTATTGATGCTGCTTTGAAAAACGAAAGGGTCCAGGCACACGCCCAGACCCTTTCTCTCACCACGTGCACTCCTCAGAGCCACCACACGCATCTTTGAAACTGGTCCGGGCCATCCTGGCCGCATCGGTGGTGTACCCCAAAACGGGCAGTCCGCCAAAGGAATAGCCCTTAAAACTCGTCTCAAATGCAAAACGCCCGCTGACCTGCAGCGGGCGTTCGTGTTCCGAAGGAGCCGGTTTAGCTGTAAACGGACTCTTTACCGAAATGCTTGGTCAGCATGTAGTAGATCACAGCGCGGTACTTGTTGCGCTCCGACTTACCATAAGTCTCGATGACAGAGTTGATCGCGTCCATCAGCTGGGGACCATCGGCCAGACCCAGCTTCTTGATCAGGAAGTTGTTCTTAACGGTCTCGAGTTCGGACGGCTGGCTGCCGGCAACAGTCGATGCGTCAGCGTTGTAGATCGACGGACCGCAGCCAATCGTAACTTTTGTCAGCAGATCCATGTCCGGCGTCATGCCGCACTTGTTCTTCAGGTCATCTGCGTATTTTGCGATCAGTTCGTCGCGCTTGCTCATGGTAATCTCCCACCTTTTCGTTTGCCCATATGTTGGGGCTGACCAGACGTTAATCGCAACTGCGGCTTTCACAAAGGAAAAATCTACGGCACTTTTCCCCGCAAAACCTAGCGGCACGTCCCCCACCCGCGCACCTGCAGGTGAAAGTGGTCTGCATGAAGGCTGTTGAAGTCCGGCCCAAGGGTCGTGCCGTACCATTCACAGGCGCTATCCCTCACGGCCCGCAAGAACCGCGCCTCGGCCGTGTCCCCCTGCCAATCGTCGATCAGACGGATGCGGGCACCGTTGGAAAGGTCAAAGCCGGTGATGTCTATGGCATCCGCTGTTGCATGGGTGCTCCAACGGTTGGACGGTCCGTTGGTCGTATTGATTGGTCTACAGTTGTAGCTACCAATCTGGCGCAACGTGGTGACGTCCGCCCCCAGAATTGCTTCGGCCGCGGGCTGGATTCCGTGTTGCATCCAAAGGGCGGTTTTCAGCGCGGTCGCGCATGTCGTTTCCAACGGGTTGATTGACGCACCACCCACGCCGTCCAGACGAACGCGATTGCGGATGTGGCAGTTTTCGGACCGCTCAAACGGGGGCATCGGCGTTGCGGACCCACCGGTCGCAAGCGCCGCAAGGCAGGCAGAGGGTTCGGATAAGGTGCGCCTGACCTTCCAGGATGTCAGCGGCGTCACAGGATCGGTGACGGATAGCGGAGCCACCGGATTCCACTGGCGCGGCAACGGCGTATCAGGGTGAAACACGGCCAAAAGACCGCCCACAACCGCACCCAACACCACAAGCGAAGAGATGGCACCGAAAACGGACCGGAAGATCGCCCAGCGCATCGGTTTACGCGGTGCGTCCGATGGCTCTTGTGGCTCTGGCTCTGCGGGGTCTTGGGTCACATCTCACTCGGATCAATCGCAGGGTCAAACTAGGACGCCGAAGTCCGGTTGCCCATAAGAAAACGCCCGACGGAAGCCGTCGGGCGTTGTCCGTACATCGCTGCACAATCAGCTGATGACGTAGTCACCATCCAGTTCATCCAGCTCGCTTTCGTCGACTTCCGGCATCGCATCCAGCTGTGCCTCGGTCGTCGCATCAAGGATCAGGTCGCCGTCGGTCATCGCGAAATTGCCAAGCGGCAGGGCAACGGTGTGTTCACCCAGACCAAGGAAACCGCCAATGCCGATGACGGCCTTGTACTCGTCATCCTCAACAAAGATGTAGTCTACTTCGCCCACGTCTTCACCGTCGGCGCTCAGCACGTCCAGACCAACGATTTCGCTGACGGTCATGCCGGTGAATTGGGACAGCTGTTCCAGCTCGGGTTCACCCACCGTTTCGGCGTCTGCCATTTGCGTTTCGTTGGACATCTCGGCTTCGCCTTCCATGTCCGCGTTCATCGTCTCGGCGGTCACGGTCATCTCCGCTTCGCCGTCCATGTCCTCAGGGATCGCAAGGTCCGTGTCGGCGGACGCAGCCGCATCAAAGGTCGCTTCCATGTCGACGTCCATCGCTGTGTCGTCGGTGGATGTTTCCGCAAAAGAGGGCGCTGCGAGGGCCACAGTCAGTGCGGTCGAGGTAAGGAATGTCTTCAACATTTTCGAACTCCTTTTCGTTGGTTGCTGTTGCCCTCCCAACACGAAAAACCCCGCCGCTGTTCCGCGACGGGGCCTTAATTTTGATCGGAACCAAAGGCGCGATTTGCGCGTTCGGGCCGCCGTTTAGTAGCGGTAATGCTCGGGCTTGAACGGGCCGTCAGGGCTCACACCGATATATGCCGCCTGTTCTTCGTTCAGCTTGGACAGCTTCACGCCGATCCGGTCCAGATGCAGACGCGCGACCTTTTCATCCAGATGCTTGGGCAGGATGTAGACACCGGGCTGGTATTCGTCGCCCTTGGTCCACAGCTCAATCTGCGCCAGCACTTGGTTGGTAAAGGAGGCGGACATCACGAAGGACGGATGACCCGTGGCATTGCCAAGGTTCAGCAAGCGGCCCTCGGACAGCAGGATCAGACGGTTGCCGTTCGGCATCTCGATCATGTCCACCTGTTCCTTGATGTTCGTCCACTTGTGGTTCTTCAGGCTCGCCACCTGAATTTCGTTGTCGAAGTGGCCGATGTTGCCGACGATCGCCATGTCCTTCATCTCGCGCATGTGCTCGATGCGGATGACGTCTTTGTTGCCGGTGGTGGTGATAAAGATGTCCGCCATGCCGACGACTTCATCAATCGTCGTCACCTGGAACCCGTCCATGGCAGCCTGCAGCGCGCAGATCGGGTCGACTTCGGTCACGATCACACGGGCACCGGCACCAGCCAGCGACGCGGCGGACCCTTTGCCCACGTCACCATAGCCCATCACGACAGCAACCTTGCCAGCCATCATGGTGTCCGTGGCGCGGCGGATGCCGTCCACCAGCGATTCCTTACAGCCGTATTTGTTGTCAAACTTCGACTTGGTGACACTGTCATTCACGTTGATCGCAGGGAACGGCAGCTGGCCGTTCTTGTGCAGATCATACAGACGGTGAACGCCCGTCGTCGTCTCCTCGGACACGCCCTTAATCTGCGCCTTCATCTTGGTGAACCAGCCCGGGGAGGCCTCCATCCGCTTTTGGATCTGCGCCTTGATCACGGCCTCTTCTTCGGACTGCGGCACGGGGATCACATCCTCACCCGCTTCCATCCGCGCACCGAACAGGATGTAGAGCGTCGCATCGCCCCCATCGTCGAGGATCATGTTCGGGCCGTCGTCGAACAGGAACGACTTGTCCAGATAATCCCAATGCTCTTCCAGAGACTGACCCTTGATCGCAAACACAGGCACACCAGCCTCGGCAATCGCCGCCGCCGCGTGGTCTTGGGTCGAGAAAATGTTGCACGAGGCCCAGCGCACATCCGCGCCCAGCTCGACAAGCGTTTCAATCAGCACCGCCGTCTGGATGGTCATGTGCAGCGACCCAACAATGCGCGCGCCTTTCAGTGGCTTGCTCTCACCGTACTCCGCACGGCACGCCATCAGGCCCGGCATTTCTGTTTCCGCAATGTCCAGCTCTTTGCGTCCAAACGCGGCCAGCTCGATGTCTTTGACGATATAGTCTTTGGCCATTCCGGCGCTCCTCATATCTTTTGTTTGCAAGGCACATAGCACCCACCCCAGCCCTCGACAATAATAGGTGATGCGCCTTAGGGTCGCCGCCTGATTTGGAGTGCCTTTGATGAAACAACCCCGCGCATGGCAACGGATGCTGTCCGGTCGCAGACTTGACCTGCTGGACCCGACGCCAATGGATATCGAGATTGAGGACATCGCTCATGGCCTGGCCTTCGTCGCCCGCTGGAATGGCCAGACGCGCGGGGACTACGCCTATTCCGTCGCCGAACACTCTTTGCTGGTGGAACAGATCTTCGGCCAGATGCAGCCCAGCGCCGCCGTCAAATGGCGGCTGGCCGCCCTGCTCCATGATGCGCCGGAATACGTCATCGGCGACATGATTAGCCCCGTAAAGGCGGCTGTCGGTCCCGGGTATGAGACCTTGGACGATCGCCTCATGGCCGCCATCCACATTCGCTTTGGCCTGCCCGCGCAGGTACCCGTCGCGATCAAGAAGCAGATCAAGAAGGCCGACAAGATCAGCGCATGGTTAGAAGCCGTCCAGATCGCCGGTTTCACCACCGCCGAGGCGGACAAGTTCTTCGGCAAACCAGACCCTAACATTGCCCAATCCTGCGAAATTCGCCTGCGCCCCCCTGTTGAGGTCCGCAATGATTTCACCGCACGACACGCAACCTTGATGGACCAATTATGACCCTGATCGCCCGCCCCATGACAGCCGAAGATGTCCCCGCCTGCGTGGACATCATCAACCACATCATCGGACTCGGTGGCACAACCGCCTACGAAGAGCCGTACACCGTAGACGCACTCAAGGCGCACTACTTGGAGGAGGCCGATATCTCCAACGTCGTCGAAGACAACGGTCGGATCGCCGGATTTCAGGCGGTCTTTGCCCAAGACAACCCAACCGAATATTCCGTTGGATCATTCACGGACCAAAAGGCCCCCGTCAAAGGCGCAGGCGCAGTTCTAATGGCAAAGATGAAAGAAGATTGCCGCGCAGCGGGCGGGACCTCAATCGTGGCCAAGATCACGTCCGACAACACCGGCGGCTTGGCCTTCTATTCTAAAATGGGCTTTCTGGATGAAACCATCCAGAAGAACGCCTTCACGCGCAAAGACGGCACAACCGTCGACCGCGTGATCAAACGCTTCGTGCTTTAGACGGGGCGATCATCAGGGAACAACCGCCCCGCCGCTGCCCTTACCAAAGATCGCGGTAAGGGTTGTGGGGGTGCTTCATCGGCAACCGCTTCCGCTCATGCATCGGAACATGACGGTCTGCGTGATCTTTCAGGTGTTCGGGAATCTCCGACCCGCGGCGGGCAAGGGTTGCGGCATACATGGCATCTGCAAGAAGAGTAAACATTTTGGCCTCCATTGGCGTGTTGTGATGACCAATGAAATAAAGGCGAACGCCGATTCTCCCTAGTCAGGAAGAATTCACATATGTAAGCTTGACTTTCATATGGACTGGCATGACATCCCCTCCCTCCTTGCGCTGCGCGCATTTGAAGCCGCTGCACGGCACGGCAACCTCTCCGCCGCCGCGCGTGAGTTGAACGTAACCCATGCGGCCATCGGCCAGCACCTGCGCACGCTCGAGGCCCACTTCGGGGTGACCCTGATGGGGCGCGACGGACGGGGCATGGCCCTCACCCCGCAGGGACAGCAGTTGGCCGCCGCTCTATCCGATGCATTCGGAACCATTGCCTCCGCCAGTCGAGATTTGTTGGACCAATCCAAAACGCGGGCGGTCCGTGTGGCCACAACGCCGTCCCTTGCCGCCAATTGGCTGATGCCGCGCCTTGGGGACTTCTGGACCAAACACCCGGATGTCGAGGTTGAGATCGTCCCAGCCATCCAACTGACCGACCTCCGCCGCGATGCCATCGACGTGGCGATCCGCTACGGGCGCGGCGGCTGGCCCGGGGTCACCAACACCCGTTTGATGTCCGCAGGGCACGTGGCCGTGGCAACCCAAGGCTACATCGGCGACCGGACCGTGACCTGCCTGTCGGACCTCAAGGGTGCGCGGTGGTTGATGGACGGGATGCGATCGGAAGAACGGCTTTGGATCGCTGAGAACGGGATCGACCTTGAGGAAGAAACCGTCACCCAGTTTCCCACCAGCCAACTCAGCCGAGAGGCCGCTTTGTCCGGCCTCGGTGTCACCGTCCTGCCCGCGCCCATCGCGGATCAGTTGGCCAAGGACGGGAAAGTGGTGAAACTCTGCGAGGAAGAGAATTCCGACATCGCCTATCACATCCTCACACGGGGCGACGTGGTGTCGCCCGCGCGGGACACATTCGTGAAATGGTTAATGTCGGCAGCTGGCCCCTGAGCCATACGCTTGCCATACGCAAGCCATACGCGAGCCATACCCGAAAATCCTGGAAAATCGCAAAAG
>JAHDFG010000084.1:0-5752 GCA_020628265.1 Pseudooctadecabacter sp.
AACCTGACGGAGAGGACCGCACCGCCAAGGCAGATGCGATTTTCCTTGGCGCGATCGGACTGCCAAGCGTGCGCTACGCCGACGGAACCGAAATTTCCCCGCACCTGCGGCTGCGCGACCGGTTCCAGCTTTATGCGGGTGTGCGGCCGGTCAAGGCCTACCCCAACGCGCCCCAGCGCCTCAGCGACCCGAGGGCGGCCAAGATCGACCTTGTCATCCTGCGCGAGAGCACCGAAGGGTTGTTCTATTCCGCAGCTGTCCATGGCCGTTCACCGGTTCAAACCGACGACGAAGTGCAAGACATCCTGCGCATCTCTCGACCAACCACCGAGAAGCTGCATGATTTCGCCTTCCGGCTGGCGCAAAAGCGGCGCAGCCGCGGTTTGAAAGGCGAAGTCACCTGTGTCGACAAAGCGAACGTCTTTGCGTCGCTGGCCTTCTTCCGCAAGATTTTCGACGAACGCAAAGTGGCCTTTCCCGATGTGCCGACCAGCTATGCCTATGTAGACGCCATGGCGCTGGGTCTGGTGCGCAACCCGTGGGACTGCGATGTTCTGGTGATGGAAAACATGTTTGGCGACATTCTGTCTGATCTGGCCGGCGGTCTCGTCGGCGGCATGGGCATGGCCGCCTGCGCCGAAATTGGCGACAACAACGGCCTGTTCCAACCGGCCCACGGATCAGCCCCCGACATCATGGGGCAGGACAAGGCCAACCCGCTTGCTGCGATCCTGTCCGGCGCACTGATGCTCGATTACCTTGCCGATCAGGGCTATGATCCCCGCTATGCGCAGGCCGCAGCAGCGATCGAACAGGCGGTCGATGCCGGATTTGCGGCGAACGCACTGCGACCGAACGAGTTTGGGGGCGACATGGGAACACGGGCCGTCACGGACGCCGTTCTGGCGCATCTGCCAACATGAGCGTTCTGATCGGGGTCATCGCCGACGACTTCACCGGCGCCACGGACATTGCCAACACCTTGTCAAAGGAAGGGATGCGTGTGGTTCAGGTGATCGGTGTTCCGGAACCGGATGCGACCGTTGACGCGGACGCCGTTGTTGTGGCCCTGAAATCGCGAACAGCCCCGCTGCAGGACGCAATCAGTTGGAGCATGGACGCGCTTGAATGGCTTTTGGCGGCAGGCGCGCAGCAGATCATCTTCAAATATTGTTCGACGTTTGATTCCACGCCCCAAGGGAACATCGGCCCCGTTGCCGACGCCCTACGGGACAGGCTGTCAGCCGGTCCAACCGTCATCTGCCCCGCTTTCCCCGAAAACGGCCGCACGGTCGAAGGGGGGCATTTGATGGTGAACGGCGTGCCGCTGCACGAAAGCCCCATGCGGGACCATCCGCTGACGCCCATGTGGGACAGTGATTTGTCGGCCCTGATGTCTGCGCAATCGCAGGGGGACGTTGACCTCATCCCGTTGGACACCGTCCGCGCGGGACGCGATGCGATTGAAACCGCGCTGGCCGAAACAGCTGCAGACTACGTGGTTGTCGATGCGGTGAGCGTGGATGATCTGCGGGCGATCGGTCGCGCCTTGTCGGATGCAAAACTTGTGACCGGTGGCTCAGGGATCTCTGTCGGGTTACCGCAGAACTTCCTCGACGCCGGACAATTGTCGGCCCTCCATGCGCCGCAAGCGCCTAAGGTGACAGGTCGGCAGGTCATCCTAGCTGGTAGCGCATCTGTCGCCACGCAAGGGCAAGTGGCCTATGCCGCTGCTCGCATGCCCGCGTTCGAAGTGGAACTGGACCGCATCGCCCAAGAGCCGGACTACGCTGAGCAGATCGCGCGATGGGCGTGGGACCATTCAGCGGCAGCGCCTGTGATGATCTATGGCACGTCTTCCAATGACGTCCTGCGCCGCAACCAAGAGAAATACGGCGCCGCCCGCGCGGGCGAGATGTTGGAAACAACGCTGAGCGACGTCGCGGTTCGTCTAGCGGCGCAAGGGTTCGACACCTTTGTTGTGGCAGGCGGCGAGACGTCCGGCGCGGTGGTGTCTGCTTTGAACGTCTCGACACTGCGCATCTGCACCGAGATCGCCCCGGGAGTGCCGTGGTGCGAAGTGGAAGGCGCACGCACGCAGGCCATTGCCCTCAAGTCCGGAAACTTTGGAGCCGAGAGTTTCTTTCTGGATGCATTGGAAATGCTCTGATGGATGCGGCCTAGCCCACCTTAGTACCGTGCGGTGCCCCTCAGCGCTGCGCCATCTTCTTGGATCACGAACAATGCGGGATTGCTTTGGGCACGGAGTGCACAGGGCCTTTGCAGAACACGGATGACGGGCTCCGCAGCGCAAGTAGCTATGGCCCGCGCGACACTCCCTGCAAGGTATATGCCATGGGACGGCATGTAGCTGAGCGAGAAATCCCGCAACAATAGTCCCAACAGCGTCGCATAGACGTTGATCGCGGCGGTAACCATTGGCGCCGCAGGATTACCGTATTGCTGAACTGCGGCCTCACCGGTGATCGTCTCTGACTGCGTAAACAATCGGCAGAACGCGGTCAGGCCACGACCGGAGAACAGAGCCTCGACCGTCGGGAACAGGTCCGGACAACAGCCTTGATGTGCCAGCTCTGACAGGATTGCGGACGGCATGGAAATATGTCCGGCCTCGGCAGGCGGACAGACCGTTGCATCGTCTTTGGTGATCACCTGAGAGATGTTGAAGCCGGTCCCGATGCCCACCACCAAGGCCTGACCGTCGGTGTCGCGAGGGGCGTCGTTCCCGCACAGCTGCGTGACATTGTCCGACACGAACGTCGGCACGGCATATCCCAAAGCCCCAAGATCATTGAGCAAGACGACACGGTTGCACCCGAAGTCCTGCTTCATATCGTTGGCGGATATGGTCCAGTTGCGGTTGGTGAGTGTCGCACGGCCCGCACGCACAGGCCCTGCTACGGCAATGACCATTTCATTGACCGGTGCTTCACCCTGCCTGTCCCGATACGCGCGCAGAAGGTCATCCAGACTGTCCCAATCTGCGTTTGAAAACCGCCGGACCGAGCCCTGATCAATCACTCCATTGGCGCACAACGCCACGCGGGCGTTTGTGCCACCAATATCCGCAACTAGCCGCATGCCTTAGTTCAAGCGTTCGCCGGTTTCAGGGGCAAAGTAGGACACTTTCCCCAGATCGAACGCGAGGTTGAGGTTCTGGCCCGCGACGGCTGCTGTTTCTGCATGCAGGCGTGCAGTCACGTGTTTGCCGCCCAATTGCATCACGGCAAAGGTATCAGCACCCGCAGGTTCCACGATGTCGATCAGGCAGTCGGCCTCCTGACGCCCTTCGCCACCGCGCAAGGAGGCATCGGCGATATCTTCAGGGCGCACCCCGACGATGACGTCCTCCGGCAGATCCTTGTTCTTGGTGTCGACGAGGGTAATCGGCCCGCCAGTGCTGCGTGCGATTTCGATTTCCACGCCCTTGCCGTTTGCACGGGTTTTGGCAGGGATCAGGTTCATCGCGGGGCTGCCCATGAAATCAGCCACGAACAGGTTGGCAGGGTGGTTGTAAATCTCGGACGGGGTGCCGATCTGCTGGATCACGCCGCCTTTCATCACAACGATCTTGGTGGCCAGCGTCATCGCTTCGATCTGGTCGTGGGTCACATAGACCATGGAGGCGCCCAAACGCTGGTGCAGGGCCTTGATCTCAGTCCGCATCTCGACACGGAGTTTGGCGTCGAGGTTGGACAACGGTTCGTCAAACAGGAACAGTTTCGGATCACGCACAAGGGCACGGCCCATGGCCACCCGTTGACGCTGACCGCCCGACAACTGACCGGGCTTGCGGTTCAACAGGGGTTCAATCTGTAGCTGGGCCGCGACCTGCTTGAGCTTTTCGTCCTGCGTCGCCTGATCGACGCCACGGACTTTCATGCCGAAGGTGATGTTCTTGGCAACGGTCATCGTCGGGTAAAGCGCGTAGGACTGGAACACCATCGCGATATCGCGGTCCTTGGGATTGACGTGGGTCATGTCGCGGCCGCCGATGCTCAACTTGCCGCCGGTGATCGGCTCAAGCCCTGCGATGCAGTTCAACAGCGTGGATTTACCGCAACCGGACGGGCCGACGAGAACCAGAAAGTCACCTTGTTCGATGGAGACGTTGATGTCTTTGAGGATTTCAACAGACCCATAGCTTTTGAACAGGTTGTTGATTTCGAGGATGGGAGCCATGGGTTTAGCCTTTCACGGAGCCAGCGGTCAGACCGCGGACGAAGTATTTGCCAGCGACGACATAGACAAACAGCGTTGGCAGGGCGGCGATGATCGCGGCAGCCATGTCAACGTTGTACGCTTTCACGCCAGTGGTTGAATTTACGATGTTGTTCAGGGCGACGGTCACGGGCTGGGTGCCCGCTTGAGAGAAGGACACGCCAAACAGGAAGTCGTTCCAGATTTGGGTGAACTGCCAGATGACGGTCACAACGATGATGGGCAGCGACAGCGGCAGGAAGATCGACCAGAAGATGCGGAAGAACCCTGCCCCATCGACCTTGGCGGCCTTTGTCAGCTCGGACGGGATCGACACGTAGTAGTTCCTGAAGAACAAGGTCGTGAACCCGAGCCCGTAGATCACGTGGACGAAGATCAGCCCGGGGATCGTGCCCGCCAGTCCCATCAGGCCCAACATGCGCGCCATGGGCAGCAGAACAACCTGAAACGGGATGAAGCAGCCAAACAGCATGAGCGCGAAGAACAGGTTGGCCCCTTTGAAGCGCCACTGTGCCACCACGTAGCCGTTCAATGCCCCGATCAGCGTCGAGATCAGAACAGCAGGGATCGCAATCAGGACCGAGTTCCAGAAGAAGGGACGCACGCCCTCGCACTGGATCCCGGTACAGGCTTCCGACCATGCGGTCCGCCATGCATCGATCGTGACATCGCGCGGCAGGGACATCAGATCGCCCGTGCGGATTTCATCGAGGCTTTTGAAGGACGTCGTGATCATGACGAACAACGGCATCAGATAGAAAAGGGCAAACAGTCCAAGAAGAATGTACAGCGTCCAGCGCAGCACGATCTTCGCGGTACGGCTGCCGGACTGAGGAGACGTGTAAGACAGATCAGTCATCTTTGGTCCTCAATTCCGAGTAGAGGTAAGGCACGACGATGGTGAACACGACGGCCATCATGATCATCGCGGAACTCGCCGCCTGACCAATGTCGCCGCGGGAAAACGCCATTGTGTACATGTAGGTGGCGGGCAAATCGGTCGCGTAGCCGGGGCCACCGCCTGTCAGCGCGATCACAAGGTCGAAGCTTTTGATTGCGAGGTGCGACAGCACGATGAAGGCGGACAGGAAGATCGGGGCCATCGCGGGAATGATGATCGCGGTGTAGACGCGCCATGTGGGAATGCCGTCGACTTGGGCCGCTTTGATGATCTCTTGATCCACCGACCGCAGACCAGCAAGGAACAGCGCCATCACAAATCCGGAACTTTGCCAGATGGCGGCGATCACGACTGTGTAAATGGCCATGTCAGGGTTCACGAGCCAGTCGAAGGTGAAATTCTCAAACCCCCACCCGCGCACCGTAGCCTCAAGACCAAGACCAGGGTTCAGTATCCACTTCCACGCCGTACCGGTCACAATCATCGAAAGCGCCATCGGGTAAAGGTAGATGGTCCGGATTGCCCCCTCGGTCCGGATGTTCTGATCCAGCAGGATGGCGAGGAGCAGACCCAGGATCATCGCGATCACGATGAACAGGAACCCGAACA
>JAHDFG010000084.1:5852-8438 GCA_020628265.1 Pseudooctadecabacter sp.
ATGGCGAGGAGCAGACCCAGGATCATCGCGATCACGATGAACAGGAACCCGAACACAAACAGGTTGGAAAAGGCCGTGTCCCAGCGGGGGGAGTCAAACAGACGGTCATACTGGATGAAGCCGTCAATTTCGTATCTTGGCAGAAGCCGCGACCGCGTAAACGAAACCCAAGCCGTCCAGCCGATAAAGCCATAGACGAAAATCAGGACAACGATGAACGAGGGGGCCAACACCAATTTAGGCATGTGTTCTTCAAGCCACTTGGTCATTGGTAGATCCTTAAAGGGTCCTCCCCCACGCGCACGAGGGGGAGGAGGAAAGTGTCGCTCTTACAGGCTGTTCGCGATTGCGTCGGCCAACATCTGAACGGCGTCCTCGGAAGACATATCAGAGTTGAAGTGCGCGGTCACAGTATCGGTGATGGCACCGGCCTGCGCGCCGCGAAGCGCCATGCCATGGGCATAGGACGGCAGAAGCGTTCCACCTTCGTTGCTGGCGGCCATGTCGTCTGCGGACAGAATGGCACAGCCGTCGAAGTTATCGAGTGCAACGTCGGTCCGAACAGGGATCGAGCCTTTGTTCAGGTTGAACACTTCCTGAAAGCTTTCGCCGACAACCAGCTCGGCCAACAGGGCCTGACCGGCCTGCTTGTCGTCGCCATCCACAGCGAACATGGCAAAGCTGTCCACGTTGTAGAGGAAGCCGTCACCGGGGGTGGAGAGACACAGGAAGTCTTCGCCCGGCACTTTGCCAGCGGCCATGAATTCGCCCTTGGCCCAGTCACCCATGATCTGGAACGCTGCTTCGCCGTTCATGACCATGGCCGTTGCAAGGTTCCAGTCGCGACCGGCAAAGTTGTCGTCCACAAAGCCGCGCATGATGCGCATCTGGTCAAAGACCGCGATCATTTCGTCGGACTTGATGGTGTCCATGTCCAATTCGACGAACGCCTTGCGGAAACCGTCAGCGCCCAGAATGCCCAGTGCGACAGCTTCGAACACGGTTGCGTCCTGCCAAGCCTGACCACCGTGGGCCAATGGGATGATGCCAGCGGCCTGCAGCGTCTCGGCCGCCGCGTTGAACTCTTCCCACGTTGTCGGCATTTCGATGCCGTTTGCAGCCAGAACTTCGGCGTTTGCCCAGATCCAGTCGACGCGGTGGACGTTCACCGGTGCCGCACACCAAGTGCCTTCACACTGCATATGGCCTGCGATGGCTTCGGGCAGGATGTCGGACCAGTTGTTGGCTTCGGCAACTTCAGAGATGTCCGCCAGAACGCCCTCTTCATACCATTCCTGAATGGCAGGGCCTTTGATCTGTGCGGCAGTCGGCGCGTTGCCGGCCAGAACACGTGCACGCAGCGCTGTGCCAGCAGCGTCGCCGCCACCGCCAGCAACAGGCATGTCGGTCCATGTGCCGCCATTTGCCGCGAACTCTTCTTGCAGGACGGCAACGGATTTTGCTTCGCCGCCGGATGTCCAGTAGTGCAGCACTTCGGCTTCGGGTGATGCGTGACCATCTGCGAAAGCAGCGGATGCTGCGATGATCGCAACGCCGGAAACTGCGCTAAGAAGTTTGACTGTCATTTTGATTTCCTCCCAGAAATTATGTCGCCCCGTCGTGGAGCGGTGACGCAAATACGCCTCATCCCGATCGAGCTTTGCAATCAGTGCAGAGCAGGTATTCTGGCCGACAATGCGATTAATCACCGACTTCGTTACACGTTGTTACGTTGCTATCGATTTTGTTGCACGTTGTTACATAACTTCGGAAACGCCCAGCAGGCATTCCCCTGCTGTACCTATGAAAGGTCGACCATGACGATCCCGCGCATCCTTGTTGTGGATGATGATTCTGACATGCGTCAGATGATGACGCAGTTTCTGCGTCAGAACGGGACAATTGCCCTGCCCGCGTCAACGGAACGCGATGTCCAATCCCATCTGGACGGCGGTCGTGTCGATCTGATCTTGCTGGACGTCATGCTCGGGGACGAAAACGGGCTGCAGATCTGCCGCCGCTTGCGACAAGAACAAGACGTTCCCGTAATCATGGTGTCCGCCCTTTCCGCCGATCATCAACGCATGGAAGGCTATGCGGTCGGTGCGGACGACTACATCACCAAGCCGTTCAACCCCGAATTGCTACTGGCGCGGGTCAAGGCCGTGCTGTCGCGCGCGCGGCGGTCGTCGTCTCTGGTCCACCGGCGCAACACCAAGACGTTCAGTTTTGCGGGCTGGACCTATCGCGCCAAGACCGAAGAGGTCCTTTCGCCGGACGGCGTTCAGGTTGCGTTATCGCGACGCGAAACGGCCCTGTTGCAGGTCCTACTGGCCAACCCCCACATTCCATTGACCCGGGCAGAAATCGCAACAGCCCTTGATGTGACCGGTGACTCCGCCCAATCGCCCGAAGCCATCGGGCGGTCCATCGACGTCCTTGTCGGGCGGCTGCGCAACAAGATCGAAACCAACCCCAAGGCGCCACAGATCCTGAAGACAGAACGTGGCGTCGGCTATGTCTTTTCGGTCGATGTCGTGGCCGAGGAAGGGTAACGCCTCGGATGTCGAACCTGCGGTCCATCGG
>JAHDFG010000085.1 GCA_020628265.1 Pseudooctadecabacter sp.
CATGTTCCAGCAACAAGCGAAGCCCGTCCGCGTGGCCCAACTCTGTCGCGTGATAGAGGCTTTCCCCGTCATCGGGGCGCGCCCCGTTCTCTAGCAGCCACCGTGCGAGGTCCAGATTACCGGCATGCCCCAGCGCCCAGTATAGCGGCGACAGCGACGGTTCCTGTTTGACCGGAGAAGGGGCGTTCAGGTCTGCTCCGTTCCCCAACAGCAGATCGGCCACTTCTAGCATCGCATCCCGTTTGTCGGGCCAGACCCTGAACATCGGCGACTTGCACAGGACGGACAGCGGCGTCCAATCCCCGTCAGGTTCGGGGGCATTGCCTTGGTCCAGCCACGCGCGCACGGCGTCCGCATCATATAGACCACAAAGCAGGGCAAAATCCGCAGCCGCCAGATCGGGCGTATTCGATATCAGGCGCACAACCTGTTCCGCCTGACGATTATGCAGGGCCACGCGCAAGCGCTGCCGCTTCGTCGCACGGTCTAGCCCGTGCAGACCGATGGCTGCGGTCATGGCGGGCCAGCTGATGAACGTATTCTCTTGTGCGATGACATGCAGAAAATCCGCATGTTTCAACGGCCCGCCCGATGGTCGCGGGCCAACAGCCGCGACACGGGCAATGGCATCGGTCGCTCCGGCCTCATAGGCTTTCTTCAGGTCTTTCGCGGCACGGCGAAATGGATCAAGGGGGTCAGTCATATCGGCTTCCTCATTCATGGTCCCATGGTTCGCTCGAATGGGTATGAGAAAGACCGGATGGTCTGTTCAAAGTCGTGGCGGGTGCCGATGTCAGCTTTTCGCGAACCTGAATGCCCCCCGAATAGGCCATTTAATGTTACGCTGGCCCCTCGCCTTCAGCAAGAGGGGTTCTAGGTGAAGACTACACATAAGAAGCAAGGGCTTAATTTATGAGTAAATCCAAAGACATGGCCAAGGACCGGACGGACTGGGCCGAAGACCGGACGATCATGGCCAATGAACGCACGTTCTCAAGCTGGACCGGAAGCGGGATGGCAGCCATTGGCCTTGCGCTGGCCTTCAAAGCCGTGTTCGGCGATTTCGAACCTACTTGGCTGGCGCGGCTGATTTCTATCGTCCCGTTGGTCGCGGCAGTGATCCTTTTCTGGGCGGCGCGCAAAAAGGCCCTGAAAACAATCGAGCGGCTGACAGAACGAGAGGTCGAGGCCTCGGGCACGGGTACTTTGACAGTGATCACCGTTCTTCTGTCCGCCACCGCCGTCGGAACAGGTGTGATCCTTTTGCTTGTCTAGGTGGACGCCCAAACCCGCAGCGCATAGTTTAGGCGAATGACCGAATCCGACACGCCACAGTACCAAGTTCTGGCCCGCAAATACCGCCCCGAGACCTTCGCGGACTTGGTCGGGCAGGACGCCATGGTGCGGACCCTGAAAAATGCTTTCGCCGCCGACCGCATCGCGCAGGCGTTTATTATGACGGGTATTCGGGGCACCGGCAAAACCACGACCGCGCGGATCATCGCCAAGGGCATGAACTGCATCGGGCCTGACGGGAACGGCGGCCCCACGACAGAACCCTGCGGCGTCTGCGAACACTGCACCGCCATCATGGAAGGCCGCCATGTCGACGTGATGGAAATGGACGCCGCATCGCGCACAGGCGTCGGTGACATTCGCGAAATTATCGAAAGCGTGCACTACCGCGCGGCGTCGGCCCGCTACAAGATCTACATCATCGACGAGGTTCACATGCTGTCGACGAGTGCGTTCAACGCGCTTTTGAAGACGCTGGAAGAACCGCCCGCCCACGTCAAATTCATCTTTGCCACAACGGAAATCCGCAAGGTGCCGGTGACGGTCCTCTCCCGCTGCCAGCGGTTCGACCTGCGCCGGATCGAGCCCGAGGACCAGATCGGCCTGCTGCGCAAAATCGCGACCGCCGAGGGCGCAGAGATCACCGATGATGCGCTCGCCCTGATCACCCGCGCCGCCGAGGGGTCTGCCCGTGACGCACAATCCCTGCTGGATCAGGCGATTTCCCATGGTGCCGGTGAAACCACCGCCGAACAGGTCCGCGCGATGCTGGGCCTCGCCGACCGTGGCCGCGTGCTGGATCTGTTCGATATGATCCTCAAGGGACAAGCCGCCGAGGCCCTGACCGAGGTCAGCAGCCAATACGCGGACGGGGCCGATCCCATGGCCATCCTGCGCGATCTCGCGGAAATCTCTCACTGGGTCAGTGTCATCAAGATCACGCCCGACGCCGCCGAAGACCCCACCGTCAGCCCCGACGAACGCACCCGAGGCGCCGCCATGGCAGAGGCCCTGCCGATGCGCGTGCTGACCCGTCTGTGGCAGATGCTGCTTAAGGCACTGGAAGAGGTCTCAATGGCCCCCAACGCCATGATGGCCGCCGAAATGGCGATCATTCGTCTGACCCATGTGGCGGACCTGCCAAGCCCCGAAGAACTGGTGCGCAAGCTGGACGGCCAATCCCCCCCACCCGCAGGACCCGGTGGCGGTGGCGGCGCGCGCCCGGCACCTTCAATGTCGACACAAGCCCAAGGCAGCCCAGCACCCACTCATTCCGGCCCCAGCGGCACAACCATGTCCGCAGGCGGGGCCGCAGTGGCACTGGCCACGGACGAAGCCCTCGCCCATTACCCGACATTCGATCACGTCATCGAACTGATCCGCCGCCATCGCGACGTGAAACTACTGGTCGAGGTTGAAACCGGCGTGCAGCTGGCTGCCTACCAACCCGGCCGGATCGAGTTCGTGCCCGCGCCCAATGCCCCCCAAGACCTCGCGCAGAAACTGGGCGCGCGTCTGCAGGCCTGGACCGGCAACCGCTGGGCGGTGACGGTCGTGAACGAAGGTGGCGCACCGACGATCGCAGACCTGCGGGATGCGGAAATGAACGCCCTGCGTTCAAAGGCCGCTGACCTGCCGCTTGTCAAAGCTGTGCTGGACCAATTCCCAAGCGCCACGATCTCAGAGATCAGGACACCCAAAGCCATGGAAGAAGAGGCCCAGATCGACGCCCTGCAAGAGGTCGAAGACGAATGGGACCCCTTTGAGGACAGCTAACTTGCGGCAAAGGGACCACCCGCCTATCTAGGTGGCAACACATTCTTGAGGAGAACGAGATGTTCAAAGGTCTTGGCGGGCTCGGCGATATGGCCGGCATGATGAAGAAGGCGCAGCAGATGCAGGCCGATATGGCTGCTTTGCAAGAGGAATTGCACAGCATGATGGTCGTCGGCGAAAGCGGCGCGGGGCTGGTAAAGGCCACAGCGTCAGCCAAAGGCGAACTGAAAGCCCTCGACATCGACCCATCTATTTTCAATGGCGACGACAAAGAAGTGGTCGAGGACCTGATCCTTGCCGCCATCAAAGACGCGCAGTCCAAAGCCTCCGACAAGGCACAGGAAGAAATGGCCAAGCTGACCGAAGGCCTTGGGCTTCCTGCGGACATGAAGCTGCCGTTCTAAGGCCACCGCGACCGAAAGGTCGCCCGCCCACATGTCTCAGGCCCCCAAGGATATTGAAGCTCTGATCGAGCTGATGGCTCGCCTGCCGGGGTTGGGTCCTCGGTCGGCCCGTCGTGCGGTGCTGCATCTGATCAAGAAACGTGGGCAACTCCTGAACCCATTGGCCGATGCCATGGCTGCTGTCGGCGCGACCGCGCGGGAGTGCCTGAACTGCGGCAACATCGGCACCAGTGATATCTGCGGCATCTGTGACAGCGAGAAACGCAGCATCGGCCAGATCTGTGTGGTCGAGGATGTGGCGGACCTTTGGGCCATGGAACGTGCGGGCGTCTTCAAAGGCCGCTATCACGTTCTGGGCGGCACCTTGTCTGCCCTCGACGACATTGGCCCCGAAGAACTGCGCATCCCCAAACTGCGCGACAGGATCACCAGCGAAGGTATCACCGAGGTCATTCTGGCCCTAGGGGCCACAATCGACGGCCAGACCACTGCCCACTACATCGCGGACGAACTCCAAGGCGTGACCGTGACCTCGCTAGCACAAGGTGTGCCAATAGGCGGAGAACTCGACTACCTTGACGACGGCACCATCACCGCCGCCCTCAACGCGAGAAAATCTCTCTGATAGCGCGCGACGCCCTTTCCTTCTTTGATGCCAAAATACCTCCGCCGGAGGCTCCAACGCATCCGCCCGCGAAACATTGGACCCAAAGCACGGCGCCAGCCACATACGAACAATAAAAACAACAAAACCCCCAAGCATCGCTTGGGGGTTTTTCATTTTCAAAACAGTCGGTCCGCTTATTCGGCGATCAGTTTAAAGCCCAGGGCCTGATCCCAATGCACGAAGCTGCCGACGCAGTAGAAGCCGTTCTTGCGATAGCTACGCATCTCGCGGCGGAAGGTGTTGAAGGCGTGATTGTAATCCTTCTTGGCGCGGAACTCGGGGATCAGCCGGTTCAGCATCACAAAGACGGATTTGCGGCTGATGCGGCAGAATTCGTCGATCAGGTCCATCCAGTCTTCGGGGTGGCAGTAATGTTCGATCGCCTGAAAACACATGACCATGTCATAGCTTTTGTCCTCAAACGGATAGGGTGCCACACCCGCGTCGAAGACCGTCATCGGCAGGTCGATGCTTTCGACCACGTGGCGGTAGGGCCAGTCGGGCTTTTCAGGGTCGATGAAGTTACCGCGATCGTCCACTTCACGCTCGAACGTCGGATCGTTGAGCTTGCGGAATTGCGCCATCGCGGCACCATCTTTGGACCACGCCATGTTGGCATAATCCGTGCCCATCACGTTGTGACCGTAGTGGCGCAAAATTTCCAGCATCGCGCCGTGGGCGGTGGACAACTCCAGCACGTCCTGCGGCGGGGATGTCAACAGCTCGGGCATGTACAGCTGCACGCGGTTCCAGCAGCGTTCGATGTTGCGGCTGCGCTTCGCGTACTTCTGCTGCATCTTCGAAGACCGCTCCAGCCCCTCGGCATCAAGCGGGTAGTCGGACATCAATTCCTCAGGGGGACCATCGCCGAACAAATCGAGATTATCGGCCTTTGTCCGCTCCTTGCGGATGAGCTTTCTGATCTTGGGATCCTTGAAATCCCGAACGTCTTGTAACATCTGCCTGCTCCTTAGCGCGCACCCTTCTGGGCGTCTCGTCTTAAGATTAGATTATCGCTAAGGTTCAAATAAGGCAGAAATGCGGCGGAGCCGCCGCAATCCGCTTAAAATAAGGGGAAATGGCAGGATTTTACCGGCCCTATCACTCTGCGGTCAGCTTGAATCCCAGCGCCTGATCCCAGTGCACGAATGTACCCGAACAGTAGAACCCATTGCGCCGGTAGCTCCGCAATTCGTGCCGGAAGCTGTCGAACGCCTGTCGGTAGTCCTTCTTGGCCCGAAACTCGGGGATCAGCCGGTTCAGCATCACAAAGACCGATTTGCGACTGATGCGGCAGAACTCGTCAACGATCGTCATCCAGTCCTCGGGTCGGCAGTAGTGTTCGATCGCCTGAAAACACATGACCATGTCATAGCTCTTGTCCTCAAACGGATAGGGAACCTGACCTGCGTCGAACACAGTCATCGGCAGATCGATGCTTTCCACGATGTGGCGATAGGGCCAATCGGGCTTTTGCGGGTCAATTGGGTTGCCATGATCGTCAACCTCTCGTTTGAAAGTCGGATCATTCAACTCCCGAAACTGGGACATGGCCGCGCCGTCCTTGGACCACGCCATGTTGGCATAGTCCGTGCCCATGACGCGATGACCGTAGTGGCGCAACACCTCCAACATGGCACCATGTGCCGTCGACATCTCAAGCACATCCTGTGGCTGCGACGTCAAAAGCTCGGGCATGTAAAGCTGCACACGATTCCAGGCCCGCTTGATGTTTCTGGGCCGCTTTGCATATTTCTGCTGGATTTCCTTCGACCGCAGGCGTCCCTCGTCGTCCAAGGGGTAATCCGTCATCAATTCCGCAGGCGGGTCTTCCCCGAACAAGTCAAGCGTATCTGCCTTGATCCGCTCGTTCTTGATGAGTTTGCGCAGCGTAGGGTTCTTGAAGTCACGGACATCGGGAAGCATGGACAACCTCATTGGAAGGAAAGGGATCAACGTCCCAATTAACAACGAGAAAAATGAAAACCTAGTGGGAATTCGGGTTGGATTTCCCACTGCATAAGGAACGCCAAAAACAAAAAAGCCTCGCAAGACGCGAGGCTTTTCATGGCGTTGCAGCGGCAGAGCTTAGTCTTCGTCGTCGCCATCATCGTCAGGCAGGTTAAAGAACGTGTCCGCGTCCGGCACAGAAGTATCTTCTTCTGGCTCGGGGGGCGTATCACCCAACGTGAAGGTCTCCAGCCCCGCCATCGCAGCCGGAATTTTCGGCTCGGTGTCCATGCCGAGGCTTTGCTCGGTGCTGACCAGCTTGCGACGCTCGTCATCGGACATCACGCCGCCCTCTTTGGCTTTCTTGGCGTTGGCCTTCTGCACGGCCGCGTCCAGTTCGGACTGTTTGCAAAGCCCCAAGGCAACCGGATCAATCGGTTCGATGTTGTTGATGTTCCAGTGCGTCCGCTCACGGATGGCCTGAATGGTGGGCTTTGTGGTACCGACCAGTTTGGAAATCTGTCCGTCGCTCAGCTCAGGGTGGAATTTCACCAGCCAGTAGATCGACGCGGGGCGGTCCTGACGCTTGGACAGGGGCGTGTAACGCGGGCCGCGGCGCTTTTCTTCGCCGGCAGATGCGGGGTTATAGAGCAGCTTCAGCTTATGCGAAGGATCGGCTTCCGCCTTTGTGATCTCTTCCTGGGTCAGCTGTTTGTTGGCGATCGGGTCGAAGCCCTTAACGCCAGTGGCCACGTCGCCATCAGCGATGCCCTGCACCTCAAGCTCGTGCAGGCCACAGAAGTCCGCAATCTGCTTGAAGGTCATCGTTGTGTTGTCACACAGCCAGACGGCTGTGGCTTTGGCCATAATCGGTGTGCCAGCCATGGTGTTTCTCCTATGCAATCGACACGCCTCTCCCGCGCCCTTGAAGGGGCAGACCGTTTCAGGCCGGGTTCACGTTGTCGGGGAACTTGGGTCGTATATAGTCAGCCCGACGATCCAAGGAA
Source organism: Pseudooctadecabacter sp. (assembly GCA_020628265.1). Classification (GTDB taxonomy): domain Bacteria; phylum Pseudomonadota; class Alphaproteobacteria; order Rhodobacterales; family Rhodobacteraceae; genus Octadecabacter. The sequence goes on from JAHDFG010000085.1 coordinate 7,101, forward strand.
AGACCCCAAATGTTGCGTTTGATTGCCCTGCTGTCTGTTCTGGCCCTGCCAGCCAAGGCCCAACACACCGCCGGAGAGTTCGACTACTACGTGATGGCCCTGTCGTGGTCTCCCAGCTGGTGCGCGCTTGAAGGCGATTCCCGCGGGTCCCCGCAATGCGAGGACGATGCCGATTTTGGCTGGGTCCTGCACGGGCTTTGGCCGCAATATGAAAACGGCTGGCCAGCGGATTGCAGGCATTCCTATCGGAATCCGTCACGTGCAGACACCCGTGCGATGGCCGACCTTTTCGGCTCATCCGGGTCTGCTTGGCATCAATGGAATAAACACGGGTCTTGCAGCGGGCTGTCCCCAGACGACTTCTACGCGCTTTCCCGCGAGGCATACGGCCGGATCACACGGCCTGAGGTGTTCCGACGTCTGGATGATCCTATCACCCTACCCGCCTCCCTAATCGAAGAGGCCTTCATTCGGGACAACCCGTTCCTGTCGCCAGACCAGATCACCATCACCTGCCGGTCAGGCCGTATCCAAGAGGCGCGTATCTGCCTGACCCGCGATTTGGAGCCCCGACGTTGCGGATCGGACGTGATCCGCGATTGCAGCCTTGATGACGCGCTGTTTGATCCAGTGCGATGATACATGGCGCTGACCTTGGTGGTTTTTGACGTCACCCCACCTCGGGGGGATTGGTGGGGATAGCCCCACTTGGCAAACAATGTGAAACCGCTACATTCCTCTTCATTGAACCAAAGCACCCCGTATTTTCAGGTGCGATCAATATTTTGAACGGGCGCTTTTCGCCCTTATTTTAGCAGGAGGTGCGCATGTTTTTGCACACGAAGGCCGATCATGGCCAATTGAAGTCACGTCTTACGCGGTGCCGCCAGATGGTGTCCCTTATTGAACAGGATATCGCTGCGGCCTCGGACGACATCAAACACGTCACGGAAAACTGGGTGCCGATGTGGGTCGACACCGGCAACAATGTCACGTCCGATTGCGCGCACCTGCGTGCCCAGCGGGCCATTGGGTTTGACGGCACGTTGATGTGGTTCATCAAACACCCCGACAAGAAATACGGCTACCATTCCACCGAAATCTGCCCCTTTAAGGCCTTCGAGGATGCCCGCGACGCGTGGCGCCGTCGGGCCGAGGTTCGGGCGGAATGGGACAGGGTCGAGAAGATTGCGGCTGACCTTCTGGCAGGTCGCAAGGCGTTCTCGGTGACCCGCGCGGATGCCCATGCATCGCCGCTGTGTTCTGCGGGGATTGACGGCT
>JAHDFG010000086.1 GCA_020628265.1 Pseudooctadecabacter sp.
CCGCTGTTGCCTCGGCTTTGTCATACCGCAGATCAAAGGTCTGAAGGCCCCGTTCTGCCAGCCAGCAATCAAACGGGGACGCGGTCATGCCGAAGGTCGTGTTGGCGATGACGATCTGCTCCATAAGCTCAGGGTCTTTGGCCACAGCATAGCCCAGTGTTGCATCCGCATGACCAGCCAACAGCTTGGTGACCGAATGGATGACGATGTCCGCGCCGTGGTCAAACGGGCGGTAACTGCGCGGCGTTGTAAAGGTGTTGTCGACCATCAGCAGGATGTCGCTGTCCCGCGTCAGTGCCGTGATCCCCTCCATATCGGCAATCCGGATGGTGGGGTTTGCAATGACTTCGACGACAATCATCTTGGTGTTGGGTTTGATCGCTTCGGCGACCTTGGTCGCGTCGGTCGGGTCAACCAATGACGTCTCAATCCCGAAGCGCGGCAGGTCTTGCGTCATCATCCGCAAGGTCCGGCCATACAGTTGGTCGGAGCCGATGACATGATCGCCCGCCTTCAACAGTCCCAGCATGACAGCCGTGACAGCGGCCATGCCGGACCCATTGACGATCCCGCCCTCGACCCCTTCCAGCGCGTCGATCTTTTGCGCCAGCACCGTGGCATTCGGATGCCCCTCACGGGCGTAGGTGTAGCCTGTCCCGTCTGCGTACTGTGCGTCCAGCGCCGACGGATCGGGGGAGCTATAGACCACCGATGGCTGCAAAGGCGTTGCAACAGGACGAGACACAGAGGACGGCCACGCCGGACGGCGTGCCATAGACTGGGAAGATTTGGTCATTCTGAAAGTTCCTTGAGGCCCGTCCGGTAACGGGCGGCGTTTTCTTGATAGTGAAGCGCGGAGGCCGTGAGGCCCTGAATGGCGGCGGCGTCCAGCTCTCGGACGATCTTGCCGATGCCCATGACAAGCGAGCCGTCGGGGATGACCTTGCCTTCCGTGATCAGGGCCCCTGCCCCGATCAGGCAATTCTCGCCAATGACGGCCCCGTTAAGGACCGTGGCCCCCATGCCGATCAAGGAATTGTTCCCGATGGAGCAGCCGTGCAGCATGGCCTTATGGCCGATGGTGCAATTGGTGCCGATGGTCAACGGAAAGCCCATGTCGGTGTGCAGCACACAGTTTTCCTGCACGTTCGAGCCTTTGCCAACAGTGATCCGTTCATTGTCGCCCCGAATGGTCGTGCCGAACCAGACAGAGGCCTTGGCCGCAACAGTCACCTTTCCGATCAGGTGACACCCCGGCGCCACCCAGGCCTGAAGATCAACGTCCGGCGAAATTCCATCCAACTCATAAAGCATCAGCCAAGCCTCGCGAATTCGTCCTGAAGAGCGCGCACGTGATCTGCCAGGTCCGGCTGCTGGTCACGGCGCATCCGCTCTCCCTGAACGATTGTGCGCAATTCGGCCTCGGTTTTATCAAGATCATCGTTCACCAGCACGTAGTCATAGCTGCGCCAATGGCTGATCTCGTCCCAACTCTGGGCCATGCGTTTGTCGATCGTTGCCTTGTCATCCTGCCCGCGGCTTTCCAGACGACGGCGGAGTTCGGCAATCGACGGTGGCAGAAAAAACACGCTCAGCACGTGCTGACCCAGCGGGCTGTCCTTGATCTGTTCCGCGCCCTGCCAGTCCACATCGAACAAGACATCAACGCCTTCGCTGATCGCCTCCTGCACAGGATCCATGGGGGAACCGTAGAAATTGCCAAAGACGTGCGCGTGTTCGAGCATTTTATTCTCGCTCACCAGCTGGCGGAACTCGGCTTCCGTCTTGAAATGGTAGTCCTTGCCGTCCACCTCGCCCTCGCGCGGTTGCCGCGTGGTGGCCGAGACCGAAAACCGGATCGTCGGATCCCACGCCCGTAAACGTTTCGAGTGGGTGGATTTGCCCGCACCTGAAGGGGACGACAAAATGATCAGAAGGCCGCGCCGCGCCATGGGCTACTCCACGTTTTGAACCTGCTCACGCATCTGGTCGATCACCGCCTTGAGGGCAAGGCCGATCTGCGTGAGGTCTTTTGCACCGGCCTTGGAACACAAGGTGTTTGCCTCGCGGTTAAATTCCTGCGTCAGGAAATCGAGTTTACGCCCGACAGGCCCGCCTGCGGCCAGCAGCTCCCGCGCGGCGTTCACATGGGCGCCCAAGCGGTCGATCTCTTCGGTGACGTCCGATTTGACAGCCAGAAGCGCCAATTCCTGAGCTACGCGATCGCCGTCGACTGGCACGCCAGTGTCCATCACCCGCGCAAGCGCGTTTGTCATCTGGGCTTTGACTGCCTCTCCACGTCCCGCGGCGGCGGCAACGGCATCGGCTGTCAGCGCCTCAATCTGGTCGATCTGGTCCGAGAGCACCGCCAGCAGCGCCCGCCCTTCTGCGTTCCGCATTTCGGAGAAGTCTGCCAACGCGGTTTCAAAGCTTGTCATGACAGGTTCCAGCAAGGCCTCTGTCGTATCTTCAGCCCGCGCGACCAAGACACCGCGTTGGGCCAAGACGTCCGCTGCGGTTGGCTGTCCCAATGTAACACCCTTGGCAAACGCGCGGTCCTGAACCCGGTCCAGCGCCTCAAGGATCAGGTCCAGCCGCGCTTCGTCCACGTCCAGCTGGCCTTCTGTCTGCGTGCGGTTCAACTTGAGCGCGGCGGACACATTTCCGCGGTCCGCAACCGCGCCGATCTTCGCCCGCAAGTCCGCTTCAATTGTGGCAAAACCCTCAGGAAGCCGCAGTTTCACATCGAGCCCGCGTCCATTTACGCTGCGAATTTCCCAGACCCACTGGGCCCCTTCGGCGGAACCCTGCGTAGCGGCAAAGGCGGTCATGGAGCGGATCACGGGCGTCTTTCCTTTTGGGGCTATCCCGTTGCACCTAAAGGCAAAAGGGGTCTGGGGGCAAGGGGCGGTGCCGGGTCAGGCCGGTGATTGAATCTTGGTAAACCCTTGGCCTCATTAACCTATTAGGGATTTGTTTAGAGCAATTACGGCGCGAATATGTCAAAAAGTGTAAAGAAATCGTAAGCACCCGAGGTTCAGCAGATGAGTTTCACATTTGACCCGTACAAACTGCGCAATGCAGATGTGACCTCCGCAGATGACGTTTTGATGACGAATCCCACGGCGCTTACCGAATTGGAAGACTACTGGTCCCGCCTGCCCCGAACCAAAGGTGTTCCTGACCGAACCTCGGTTGATCCAGGCGAGATGGGCACGCTGCTGGAAGACAGCTTTATTCTCGAACGTGTCGCTCCGGGAGTGGCCCGCATTCGGGTGGCTGGCCGTAACATCGCCAAACTGCTGGGCGTGGAACCCCGTGGTTTGCCATTGACGGCGGCCCTTTTGCCCAATTCCCGCGCGGCACTCTCCAACTACCTTGAGGCCGCCTTCGCTGGCCCCAGTATTGTCGAACTCCCCCTCGTTGCGCCCCGTGCTGTGGGCCAGCCGGAATTGAACGGCAAGATCCTGCTTTTGCCGCTACGTGACAACCAAGGGAAAGTGACCCGCGTTCTGGGCGCACTTGTCATGTCCGGACGGCGCGGCCTTGGCGGGCGCCGTTTCGAAATCGGATCGGATGTGCCGCCCCGTGTGCAGCCGGTGATCAAATTGCGGGCGGTGGATGAGACCGGCCCCGTGCCCCAACGCCGGCCTAGCCTGCGCTCAGTCGCCAGACTGGATGAAATGAAAAAGGCGAAAGACGTTCCCGCCCTTCGCCTTGTTGTCTCCAACGACAACCTCTGACCGGAACGGCCAAGGCGTCTAGGCGGATTGAGCCGCCTGTACCTTGTTGCGACGCGCAGACAGTTCCTCACTAACAAGGAACGCCAGCTCCAGAGACTGCGACGCGTTCAGACGCGGATCGCAGGCCGTGTGGTAACGGTCAGACAGGTCTTCGTCTGTCACGGCCCGCACCCCGCCGGTGCATTCGGTCACGTCAGCGCCCGTCATCTCGAAGTGGACACCACCCGGGATTGTGCCTTCGGCGTTATGCACCGCGAAGAATTCACGCACTTCCCGCAGGACACTGTCAAACGGACGGGTCTTGTAGCCCGTCGAGGATTTGATCGTGTTGCCATGCATCGGGTCGCAGACCCACGTGACCTTAGCGCCCTCTTCTTCCACGGCCTTAATGAGGCGAGGTAGGTGTTCCCCCACGGAGCCAGCACCAAAGCGCGCGATGAGCGTCAAGCGGCCTGCTTCGTTGTCTGGGTTCAGCTTGGCCATCAGCGCCTTGAGGTGGCCGGACGTCATCGTCGGGCCAGCCTTCAGGCCGATGGGGTTTTGAACGCCAGAACAGAATTCAACATGGGCGCCATCGGGCTGGCGGGTGCGATCCCCGATCCAGACCATGTGGCCGGAGCCGGCCAACCATTTGCCAGAGGTGGAATCGACACGGGTCAGCGCCTCTTCGTACTCCAGAAGCAGGGCTTCGTGGCTGGTGTAGAATTCAACCGTCTCCAGCGCATGGGCGGCTTCTTCGCGCATGCCTGCGGCCTTCATAAAGTCCAGCGTGTCGCTGATCTGTTCGGCCATCGCACGGTATTTGTCGGCCTCAGGTGCACCGGTAAAGCCCAGCGTCCAGCCGTGGACCTTGTGAATGTCCGCATAACCACCCGTGGAGAACGCGCGCAGCAGGTTCAGCGTGCCAGCGGCCTGCGTGTAGGCCTGCAGCATCTTTTCAGGGTTGGGGATTCGCGCCTCGGGCGTGAAATCCAGATCGTTGATGATGTCGCCACGGTAGCTCGGCAGTTCCACACCGTTCACTGTCTCGGTCGGGGCCGAACGGGGCTTGGCGAACTGGCCCGCCATGCGGCCCACTTTGACCACAGGCACCTTGGCGCCGAACGTCAGAACGACGGCCATCTGCAGCATCACCTTGAACGTGTCGCGGATCGCATCCGCGTTAAAGGCCGCAAAACTTTCAGCGCAATCACCGCCTTGCAGCAAAAACGCGTCGCCACGGCTAACGTCGGCCAGATGGTTGCGCAGGCGCCGCGCCTCACCGGCAAAGACCAGCGGCGGATAGGAGCCAAGCTTTTCCTCAACAGCGGCCAAGGCCGCAGCGTCGGTATAGTCCGGCATCTGTACCCGGGGCTTGCTGCGCCAGTCAGATTTCTTCCAGTCCGTCATTGTCTTGCTCCGATGAAATGTGCCGATGCGGCACGGGGTTTATGAATCCGAACCCGTTTATAGCCAGCTTGTGGATAAGGTCCAATGACAAAAGGCGTCTTCTTTTGTCGAATTTGGCACTCAATTTGCTTGATCCGATTTAGGAAAGGTGGTCAGCCTAATCAACACGACTACGAAGGCCGCATCATGCAACGCAGTAAAATTGTAGATGTCGAAGACGAACGGGCCTCGCCGAGGCGGTTTGTCTTTGTGTTGCTGGATCAATTCACGATGTTGTCGTTCGCGGCGGCAGTCGATTGTTTGCGTCTGGCGAACCTGATGTCCGACAAGACGCTTTATGAATGGCGACTGATCGGCGACGGCGGAGAGATGGTGTCCTGCTCCACTGGCACAGGTTTTGCCTTGGACGGAGATCTGGACGAGTTGCATCGCGATGACACCGTCATCGTATGTGGCGGTCGTGACGTTCAGGCCGCGACGACGAAGCGCATTTTGAACTGGCTGCGTCGTGAGGCGCGGCGTGGCATCGTGATTGGCGGGCTGTGTACCGCTGCCTATGCACTGGCCAAGGCCGGCCTACTGGATGGCAAGCGCGCAACGATCCACTGGGAAAACCACGACGCCTTCACTGAAGAATTCCTTGAGGTCGAACTGACCAAATCGGTATTTGTGAAGGACGGCAACCGTTGGACGACCGCAGGCGGCACGTCCTCGATCGATCTGTTCCTGCAAATCATTGCAGACCACCACGGAGAGACCTTGGCCAATGCTGTGGCCGACCAACAGATCTACTCCGCGATCCGAACCGATCAGGACACCCAGCGTTTGTCGATCCCGACCCGTATCGGTGTGCGTCACCCCAAACTCAGCCGCGTCATTCAAGCGATGGAGCAAAACATCGAAGAACCGATCAGCCCATCGGTGCTGGCCAAAGACGTGGGCATGTCGACGCGTCAGTTGGAGAGGCTGTTCCGGCGCTACCTGAACCGCAGCCCCAAGCGGTACTATATGGAATTGCGCCTGCAAAAGGCCCGCAACCTGCTGATGCAGACCGATATGTCGGTGATCAACGTCGCCCTTGCCTGCGGTTTTGCCTCGCCTTCGCATTTTTCGAAATGCTATCGGTCACACTACGATACGACCCCCTATCGTGAACGCGGCGCCCATTCGGCGCGCTTGTCGATCTGAGCGGCGGACTTAGGCAATGAAGGACAACACCCATGGCTAAACGACCGACCTTTCTTCCCATCATGTTGGTGATGGGCGTTGCTCTGGTCGCGGCCTTCGTCGTGCTCACATCGCGCTCCGAGCATGGCGAGGTAAACGTCAATCGCCAGTATCCCCACCATGTCTGCACGTTCAACCGCTACTGCGCCGGTGACACCTGCTTGGACGAGACCCCGTCGTTCGTCGCTTACACGGCCTATGAAGACGGGCAACCGCGCGTCGAAATCCCGAACATGAGCCCCCGCGCAACGCTCAGCGACGTGCAGGACGGGATCGCCTTCACGTCGGAAGGCGGCGCACTTGAGGGGACGCTTCGGATCTTTTTCACGAACTCACTGGATTTTGTCGGGACGTCCGGTTCGGGTTCGGATTTGGTGGAACATTACGCCTCTGGCACCTGCACACCGCTGATTGAACCGTGATCTGGCGCGCCACGGCGCTGGCATGTGTGCTTGGCGAACCGGCAGCCGCTGGTTGGTCCTGTGACATGGCAGAGGAAAACTGCCTGACAGGTTGCGAACGCGCCAATGTGACGTTTCACATCGATCCGAACCAGTTCGTCGCCCCCCAGAATGCAAATGAACCGCCCCGCCGTCAGGTCACACGCGTGTCGATGAACGACGCAGTGTTCGTGGCAGAAGCCATCCTGATGCAAGGAGGCGCAGAGGGCTTTTACGAGGACGGGGGCGAGCTTGGCCGACGGCTGATGATCGTGCAGCCAGACGGCGAGGCCCGCCTGACGCTGCAGCCCCGAAACATCACCCTGACTGGAGAATGCGCCCGCGTGGACGGCCCCTAACCCATCGCCCGCAGGCGTTTGATCAGACTGGAGGTATCCCAACGACCGCCACCAAGCTTCTGAACATCCTTGTAGAATTGGTCGACAAGCGCGGTCACAGGCAAAGATGCCCCGGTCTCGTCGGCGGTATCCAGACAAATTCCGAGGTCCTTGCGCATCCAGTCCACGGCAAAGCCGTGATCGAAATGATCGTCCAGCATGGTCTCATAGCGGTTCTGCATCTGCCATGATCCCGCAGCACCCTGACTGATGACCTCGACCACGGCGCGGCCATCAAGGCCTGCTTTCTCGGCAAAGTGCAACGCTTCGGACAGGCCCTGCACCAGACCCGCAATGGCGATCTGGTTGCACATCTTGGTCATCTGGCCTGCGCCGCTCTCCCCGATCCGGCGACAAATGCGGGCGTAGGCATCAATCACGGCTTCGGCCTTGGCATAGGCATCGGCGTCGCCCCCGCACATCACGGACAGCACGCCGTTTTCGGCCCCCGCCTGACCACCCGAGATTGGCGCGTCAACAAACTGGATGCCCTTCGATGCGGCGGCTTCGGCCAACTCGCGGGTCACTTTGGCCGAAACGGTTGTGTGGTCCACGAAGATGGACCCTTCGGGCATCGTCGCAAACGCACCCTCATCACCCAGACAGACCGAGCGGAGGTCGTCGTCATTGCCGACACAGGCCATAACGAACTCGGCACCTTTGGCGGCCTCGGCTGGGGTCGCGCCTGCGGCGCCCTTGTGTTCCTTGACCCAAGCGGCGGATTTGGCGGCGGTCCGGTTGTAGACGGTCACGTCATGGCCCGCGGCGGCCAAATGCCCCGCCATTGGATAGCCCATCACGCCCAACCCCAAAAATGCGATCTTAGCCATGCCCGTCTCCTCTTGCTTGCATCACTGATATGGTTGCGTGATAGGTAACCAACGCCGCCCCGTCGTCAATGGCGGCCGTGCGATACGTGCAAGAAGGAACGTTCATGGCCCTCGTCTTTCGCTGGCTTATCCGCCTCGCCTCGGCGCTGATTTTCACGATCGTGGCGGTCTTTGCGCTGGCCTACTATTTCGCGTCACGCTCCTTGCCCGATTACGAAGGCACGTTGCAGGTTGCAGGCATTGAAGCCCCTGTCGAGATCGTGCGCGACAACGCCAACGTGCCGCATATCTTTGGTGAGACGGACGAGGATGTCTTCTTTGCCCTTGGGCTGGCCCATGCGCAGGACCG